>NZ_JBVHVF010000011.1:0-195316 GCF_055564955.1 Streptomyces sp. NPDC028910
AGCGGGGTCACGTCGAGGAGCAGGACGTCCTTGACCTCACCCTTGAGCACACCGGCCTGGAGGGTGGCGCCGATGGCGACGACCTCGTCCGGGTTCACGCCCTTGTGCGGATCCTTGCCGGTCAGCTCCTTGACCAGCTCGGTCACCGCGGGCATGCGGGTCGAGCCGCCCACGAGGATGACGTGGTCGATGTCCGACACCTTGATCTTGGCGTCCTTGATCGCGTTGTGGAACGGCGCCTTGCAGCGCTCCAGCAGGTCCGCGGTCAGCTGCTGGAACTGCGAGCGCGTGAGCTTCTCGTCCAGGTGCAGCGGGCCCTCGGCGGAGGCGGAGATGTAGGGCAGGTTGATCGTCGTCTCGGTCGCTGCGGACAGCTCGATCTTCGCCTTCTCGGCGGCCTCGCGCAGACGCTGGAGCGCCATCCTGTCCTGGGTGAGGTCGATGCCGTAGCCGTTCTTGAACTGCTTCACGAGGTGGTCGACGACACGCTGGTCCCAGTCGTCACCACCGAGGTGGGTGTCACCGTTGGTGGCCTTGACCTCCACCAGCCCCTCGCCGATCTCCAGCAAGGACACGTCGAAGGTGCCGCCGCCCAGGTCGAAGACGAGGATCGTCTGGTCGTTCTCCTTGTCCAGGCCGTACGCCAGCGCCGCGGACGTCGGCTCGTTGATGATGCGCAGCACCTTCAGGCCGGCGATCTCGCCCGCCTCCTTCGTCGCGGTGCGCTGGGAGTCGTTGAAGTACGCCGGAACGGTGATCACGGCGTCGGTCACGTCCTCGCCGAGATACGCTTCCGCGTCGCGCTTCAGCTTCTGCAGCACGCGCGCCGAGATCTCCTGCGCCGTGTACCGCTTGCCGTCGAGGTCGCCGCTGTCCGGGAAGCGCCAGTCCGACTCGCCGATGTGGCGCTTGACCGACCGCGCGGTGCGGTCGACGTTCGTCACCGCCTGCCGCTTGGCGATCTCTCCGACCAGGACCTCTCCGCCCTTGCCGAAGGCCACCACGGAAGGGGTCGTCCTGTTTCCTTCGGTGTTCGTGATGACCGTGGGCTCGCCGCCCTCCAGGACGGCGACGACCGAGTTGGTCGTACCCAGGTCGATGCCGACTGCGCGGGTCATCATCCACTCCTCTCAGACGTCGGCTGAAGGGCGGGCTCAAGGTGGTAGCGGTCCGCCCTCCACGCCCCTGCCGCGCGTGCGTCAGGCGTTGATCTCCTTGCGCGAGCCGTTTCCGGCGCTGATCTCGATCTTCCGCGGCTTGGCCTTCTCGGCGACCGGAATGCTCAGCCGCAGCACACCGGCGTCGTAAGAGGCCTCGATGCGGTCGGTGTCCAGCGTCTCGCCGAGGAACAGCTGGCGGCTGAAGGTGCCGGAGGGGCGCTCCGCGATCAGCACGTCACTGTTGTCTCCGGAGGCGGTGGTCCGCCGCTCCGCCTTGACGTTGAGGACGTTCTGCTCGACATCGAGATCGATGGACTCGGGGTCCACGCCGGGCAGGTCCAGCTCGACGACGAAGGCGTCACCTTCGCGGTAGGCGTCCATGGGCATGGCCGCCGGCCGGGCCGAACTTCCCAGAACCTGCTGGGTGAGCCGGTCGAGTTCACGGAACGGGTCAGTGCGCATGAGCATCGTCGTTCACTCCTCTCCCATTCGTCGCAGGATGCACATGGCGACACCACCTATATAGCGCTCCTCAATAAAGTTGACAAGAGTCCACTCATATTCAGCCCTGACCTTGGGGTTCGAGGCGGCGAGCTGGTGTCGCGGACGGTCAGGCCGTGGCCGTGGGATGACTGAGGAGACCGGCCCTGGCGGCCGCGCGCAGCCAGTCGCGGGCCTCGATCACGGCTGCCTTCTTCTGCGCCTCGGTCAGAGCGTCCCAGGGCGGGGCGGCGCCGACGTGCCAGACGGACTCATGGGCCACCTGCTGATGTGCCTTGGCAAGGGTGAGCACACGAGGATCGTCGAGTTCGATGTCTTC
Organism: Streptomyces sp. NPDC028910; assembly: GCF_055564955.1. Taxonomy (NCBI): domain Bacteria; kingdom Bacillati; phylum Actinomycetota; class Actinomycetes; order Kitasatosporales; family Streptomycetaceae; genus Streptomyces; species Streptomyces sp. NPDC028910. The sequence continues at coordinate 1,981 of NZ_JBVHVF010000011.1, forward strand.
CATCACTCCTCCGTCCTCGGCGGAGAGGCCGCCGACTGACCGCATCCTCGACTGACCGCATCCTGCTTTTCGTCTACCCACGCCGGGTGCGTCCACTTCCCCGGCCCGTCCGGCTTACCGCCGACGGGCGGGGGTAGCCGCCCAGCAAGAACGGCCTCGCGGCAGGAGGTGACCGTCGAGACCGGAGCCGACCACCGCCCGGCGGAGGTGATCCCACGATGAACGCGTCGGTACCGCTCATTTCCACGGCAGGACACCTGCTGATCCCTGCCGACCAGGTCACCGCTCTGTTGCGGCGCCTCGCCGCCGGGTGGCTGCATTCGGTACGGGAAGGCGAGGCGGACCTCGATCCGGGAACGGCCCTGGGCCTCGCCAGTGTGCTGGTGGACCTCGCCGACCAGATCGACGCGGAGTGCATCGCGTTCATGCCCGCCCGGAGCGAGGACGACGGGTGACGGGTGACGAGTGACGAGTGACGGGACGGCTGCGGCGGAACCGGAGGATCCGCGCTCACGGGCCCGCGCTCAGGGGCCGTCCTCCCCCGGGAGCGACTGGTCGAGGGTGAACAGGCCGCCGTCAGGATCGCTCACTGTGAGCAGTTCCCTGCCGCCCCACTCGTGGGCCTCCGGGACGATGCTGCCGCCGTTCTCGACGACCGCCGCCTGCGCCGCACGCAGGTCCGGGACCTTGAAATGGACCAGCCAGCGCGGCCGCAGGTACGGCCGCTCCGAGGCCGCCTCGACCGGGCCGCTGTTCAGGCGTGCCACGGCCTCCCCGTCCCGCCGCAGGACGACCCGGTCCTCCTCGTAGGAGACCTCGCAGCATCCGCCGCCCTCGTTCGCCGCCCACTCCAGCACCTCTCCGTAGAAGACGGCCGCGTCGAAGGCGTTCCTGGTGTGCAGCTCGACCCACGCCGGCGCCCCGCGCTCCCCCACGCGCCACTCGGACAGCGCCTGCCCCTCCCAGACGCCGAAGGAGGCACCCTCGAGGTCGGTGGCTAGGGCCGCCCGGCCGCGGGGCGGATAGGAGACCGGGCCCACGCCGACCGTACCCCCGCGTTCCCGGACCCTTGCGACGGCCGTGTCGGCGTCATCGACCGCGAAGTACACCGTCCACGAGACCGGTACGGACAGTGCGCCGGCCATCGCTCCGATCCCCGCCACCGGTACGCCGTCCTGCTCCGCCACCGACGACGCCCGCCCGAACACGCCCTGCCGGAACGTCCAGCCCAGCACCGCTCCGTAGAAGCGTTCAGCGCCCTGAAGATCACGCGCCACCAGACTCAGCCAGCACGGCGCACCCAGCACATCTGCTGCCGCGAGTACCACGGCGGCCTCCCTTCCTCGGACGAGCCGTCAGCCCCGCCTCGGCGCGGAGGGCTTGTGGCCGGGGTACACGTGGTCGGGGGACACGATGCGGGTGATCGCCTCGCCGAAGAGCTCGCTGGGCTCGCGGCCGTCGTGCAGGACGTCGGTGTTGAGGAGGACGACCATGGTCGCCCGCGCCGGGGGCAGGTAGACGGGGAGGCACTCGTACCCGGGGATCGAGCCGTTGTGGCCGATCCAGCCCTGCACGTTGAAGATGCCCAGCCCGTAGCCGTCGCCCGCAATGCCCATCGGGAAGGTCTTCAGGCGCTCAGCCTGGGTCGCGGGCGTCAGCAGCGCGCCGGTGGCCAGGATGCGGGCCCACCTGCGCAGGTCCTCCAGGTCGGAGACCATCGCTCCCGCGGCCCAGGCCCAGGAGGGATTCCAGTCGGTGGCGTCCTCGATCTTGCCCGAGGCGGTCTGGTCGGTGTAGCCGTGTGCGTACGGTGCGGGGAGGTCCGCGCCCGTGGGGAAGACCGTACGGTGCAGCCCGGCCGGTTCCAGGACGTCCTGCTCGATGACCTCGTGGAGCGGCCGCCCGGTGAGCTTCTCGACCACCAGCCCGAGCAGGATCAGGTTCGTGTTGCTGTAGTAGAACTTCTCGCCCGGCTGGAACTGCACCGGGTGCTTGAAGGCGTAGTCCAGCAACTGCCGGGGGGTGAAGGTCCGCTCCGGGTCGGCCATGAGCGCCTTGTCGAAGTCCTCGTCCTGGCTGTAGCTGGCGAGCCCGCTGCGCATGCCGGCCAGGTAGCGCAGGGTGATGCGGTCCCCGTTCGGGACGCCGTCGATGTACTTGCCGATGGGGTCGTCCAGGCCGGCCTTGCCCTGGTCGACCTGCTGGAGGAGTGCGGTGACCGTGAACGTCTTGGTCTCACTGCCGATGCGCACGTGGAGATCGGTTTCCATGGGGGCGCGGGTCGTCTTGTCCGCCACGCCGAAGGTCTTCACGTAGCTGCCTTTGCCGGGGGCCCACAGCCCCACCGTCACGCCGGGAACCTGGGCCTCGCGCATGACCTGCCGTATGGCCGCGTCCAGTTTCGCCGCGACGGCCGGGGTGAGCGGGGTGAACCCCGCGTCACTGTCCGGGGAGGGAGCGGCCGGGACGGACAGCTCCGGGGCGGGCGCCCCGTATGCGGGACCCGCGGCGGCCGGAGCGATCAGCACACCCGCGGCGACGGCGGCCGAGCAGGTCCGGCGCAGCCGTATGTGGGTCGGTCTCACGGCACGCCTCCTGTCGTACTGGGACGGCAACATCACCAGCCTAGGCCTGCGCCACCTCGGTCGCCCGGCGAGCCGTCGGTCGCGCCTTCCTGCTTTCCGCCCAGGTCGGCGGGGCCCCGGACGGCGCAACGGCTCCCCCGCGCGGCTGGGCCACTGGGATGCATGGCGGTGCCCGGCGGCAGCATCCGCGCCGCGGCGGGGTAGGGCATCTGCATGGCTGGAATCGAACTCAAGAGTGCCGCGTTCAACGACGGCGCGGTCATCCCGCGCCGCTACACCAAGGACGGCGAGAACGTCTCGCCCGACCTGTCCTGGTCCGGCGTACCGGATGACACCGCCGAGCTGCTGTTGCTGTGCGAGGACCCCGACGCGCCCTCCGGGACCTTCGTGCACTGGCTCGTGACGGGCATCGATCCCAGCACGGGCGGCGTGGAGGCCGGGCAGACCCCCGGCGGCGGACAGGAGCGGACCACCGGCTGGGGCGCGCCGGGCTGGGGTGGGCCGCGGCCGCCCGCCGGCGATCAGGCCCACCGGTACTTCTTCCGCCTCTACGCGCTGCCCGGGCCGGTCTCCCTGCCCGAGGACGCGACGGCGGACGACGTACACGCCGCAGTGAACGGGCAGCAGCTGGCCAGCGGCACGCTCGTCGGCCTCTACCAGCGCTGATGTCCAGCGGGCCTATTCGGAACGGGCTTGGCGCGTCTTCGAACGGTTCTCCTTGCGGATCGCCTCCACCAGTTCGTCCCTGCTCATGGTCGACCGGCCGCTGATATCCAGACGCTGGGCCAACTGGTACAGGTGCTGCTTGCTGGCCTGCTCGTCGACGCCTTCACCACTGGGAGCCGGCTTGTCCCGCGGCGTCGCGGCGCGCGGATCCGAGGGCCCCTTGCGGCCGTGCTCCTTCCGCTCCCAGTGGTCCCCGACCTTCTCGTACTTGTGCTTGAGCGCGCTGAAGGCGACCCGGTGGGCCCGCTCACCCTCCCCGTACTGGTCCACGGCCGAGTCATGGGCCTTGATCCACGTGCGCTGTGCGTCCTTGGGTGAGCGCTCCAGCGTCGACGGCAGCTCTTCGCGTCCTGGCATGGTTCACCTCCACGGGTGATGACGGCGACGCCCCGCGCCGGTCCGACACGCGGGGCGCAGCGGTCGTGCGGGGATCAGACGGGGGTGACGTTCTCGGCCTGCGGTCCCTTGGGGCCCTGAACGACCTCGAACTGCACCTGCTGACCTTCAGTGAGTTCGCGGAAACCGGTCGCGGCGATCGCCGAGTAGTGGACGAAGACGTCCGGACCGCCGCTGTCCTGTGCGATGAAGCCGAAGCCCTTCTCAGCGTTGAACCACTTCACAATGCCGGTAGCCATCTGACCTATCTCCTTCTTACGTCTTGCGGTCTTGCGGTCGTGCGGTCTTGCGGTCCTACGGGCACGGGCCGCTGCCCGCGCCAGCTCAGCGGATCGCCTGTCGGCGTTCCAGGATGTCGATCACCTCCCGGTCGGAGACCTGGGCGAAGTCCTCGTACCAGACACCCACGGCGTGCAGGTACCGGTGGGGATGGAGACAGATGACCTGGTCGGCTTCCCGGCGGAGTTCCTCGGTGGCCCGCTCGCTGCAGACGGGAACCGCGAGGATGAGCTGGGCGGGTCGCTGGGCGCGGATCCGGCGCAGGGCGGCGCGGGCGGTGACGCCCGTGGCGAGGCCGTCGTCGACGAGGATGACCGTGCGGTCGCGCAGCACCGGGGCGGGTCGGCCGCGCCGGTAGAGGCGTTCGCGGCGGTGCAGCTCGATCCGCTCCCGGGCCACGTCCTCACCGAGTTCGTCGGGCGTGACGTCGAGGAGTTGGAGGGCGCGGCGGTCGAACAGCGGAGGGTCCTCACCGGCGATCGCGCCGATTCCGGCCTCGGGCTGGCCGGGTGCGCCGATCTTGCGGGCGACGAGCACGTCCAGGGGCGCGCCGAGGGAGGACGCGACCTCGGCGCCGATCGGGACGCCGCCGCGCGGAAGGGCCAGCACGATCGGATCAGCCCATCCCTGAGCGTCCTTCAGCTCGGCGAGCCGGGAGGCCAGTTGCCTGCCGGCGTCCTTCCGGTCTCTGAAGGCCATGGCGTATCGCTCCTTCCTGCCGCGGCCGCTCGTCACGTGCCGGTGGGCCCGTCAGCGCCAGGACCTCCGGTTCGCAGCCGGACGGGGTCAGCCTGATCGGCTGTGCGCGGGAGCGGGGGTCGAGGGCGTGCGGGCTCGAAGCAGGGGTACGTATGTCCGGCGCCGTCGCCGACCCGCTCCAGCAGCCGATCGCGCGACTCCGGTCCCGTCGGCGACAGGGCGCCGGCCCTGATCGCGTGGATCGCTTGCTGCTCACGTGTGACGCTGCTCATCGCTCCTCCGGCAGCGCCTCGCGTCCGGGGTGCGGGAACCAGTCCCTCGCCGGGTACGCGACACGCTCCAGTGCGCGTGGGGCGACGGCTTCCGGCCCGATCCCGCCGCGGCCGGTGAGCCGTCCACCGCTTCATCCATCGCCTGCCCCAGCAGCCCCCACCCAAACGGCACGGACCGGCGGGCGGCATTGCCTGTGCCGTCCCCTCCCCAAACGGGGGGGACGGGTACGGCCGGTCAGGGCCGGCGGTCCGCGGTCGCTTGCGGAGAAGTGACCGGCCCACCGCGCTCCGTCGGCGGTGCGGCGAGGCCGGTGTCCCGGCGGGGCCCCATGGAGCGGTACAGCATGGGCGAGGCGGTGATCGATTCGGCACGCAGACAGTTCTTGGTGTCGACGACGAGCCGTGGCGCGGCCATACGGGTGGCCAGGTCCCTCCAGTCGGCGTCGACCGTCGCGGGCCAGTCGGTGAGCACGATGGCGGCTTCGGCTCCGCCGACGGCTTCCTCCAGGGTCGCCGCGACGTCGACCCCGGGGAAGCGGTCGGTGATCTGCTCGGGGCCGAGCGTGGGCTCGTACACGCGCAGGCGGACGCCGAGCGTCTGGAGCTCGGGGATCAGGCTCATGCAGGGCGCGTCGCGCAGATCGTCGGTCCAGGGCTGGTAGCGCAGGCCGAGGACGGCGACGATGGGCTCGCTGGTGTGGAGCCGGGCGGAGCCGAAGACCTCTTCGATCATGCGTACGGACCGCAGCTGCTGGATCTGGTTCGCGGCGATGACGGCTTCGATGACGGGCAGCGGCCGACCGGCGAGGCGGGCCCAGTGGCGAAGGGCGAGGGTGTCCTTGGGCAGGCAGGAACCGGCGTAGCCGCCCTCGGCGCGCAGGAAGGCAGGACCGATGCGGGGGTCGAGCCCGGCGCCGGTGAGCACGTCGTCGATGTCGGCCCCGGTGCCCTCGCACAGGGTGATCAGATCGCCGACGAAGCTGACCTTGGTGGCCAGGAAGGCGTTGCTCGCGTACTTGATCACCTCGGCGGAGGTGGGGTCCGTGACGACGAGCGGGGCGTCGATGCCGCGGTAGAGCTCCCGCACCTGTCCGACCAGCGCGGGCTCGGAGAGACCGGCGACCAGCCGGGCGGGGTGGCGCCAGTCGTCGATGGCCGCGCCCTGGTTGAGGAACTCGGGGCTGTAGACGTACCGCCCGGCCAGCCGGGCGCCGAGGGGGCTGTCAGCGGCGAGCCAGGCCGCGCTGGTGCCCGGGGGCACCGTGCTCTTGACCACGATCAGGCCGGGGAGCGGATCCAGCTGGAGCACACCGCGCAGGGCGGCGGTCACCTGGCGCAGGTCGGGGCGCCCGGAGGGCGTCGGCGGCGAGCCCACCGCCACCACCACGGCGTCCAGGGGGCCGGCGGCCCGGTCCAGGCGGGAGGTGAAGGACAGGCTCTGCGCGTCCAGCGCGGCGGCGAGCGGAATCCGCAGTCCGGGCTCCTCGAACGGCAGCCTCCCCTCGGCCAACAGCGCGACCCGCTCGGCGGCACTGTCGACGCCGATCACGACATGCCCCTGCTCGGCCAGACCGAGCGCGGCGGTCAGCCCGACATAGCCCAGTCCAACGACCACGACGCGCATGGCTGCTCCTGTCTTCACCGTCCGCGGACTTCTCCTGCCGTACCAGACGCCGCACACTGCCGGGCAGGTACCTCCGGCGGCAGGCCGGCCTCGCGTCCATCCTGTGGCTCCGGCCCGTCACGCGCATGCGGGCCCGGCCCCGCGGCCTGCGGATTCACTCTTCAGCGACACCAGGCAGCGCAGTGTCGGACGCCGGACACGGGCGCGGCGACCACCGCCGGGGCTTTTCACTCCACGGGCAACTGCGCCAGGCCGACCCCGCCGGTCCGCCCGCGCGGGCGCTTCACCGGCGGCATGGCCTGCTCGGCCCAGATGATCTTGCCCGTGGCCGTGTAGCGGGTACCCCACTGCTGGGTCGTCTGCGCCACGATGAACAGGCCCCGGCCGCCCTCGTCGTCGCCGGCGGCGCGCCGCAGGTGCGGCGACGTGTAGCCGCTGTCGGACACCTCGCAGATGAGGGTCTGGTCGCGGATCAGGCGCAGCTGGACAGGGCCGTGCCCGGCGTACCGGATCGCGTTGGTGACCAGTTCGCTCACCACGAGTTCGGTCGTGAAGACCAGGTCGTCGAGCCCCCAGGCGCTGACCTGGGCGGACGCCGCGGCTCGCACCCGGCCGACGTCCTGGGGGTCGGCGGTCAGCCCCCACGTGGCCACCTGGTCCCTGCCGAGGACCCGGGTGCGCACCAGCAGCAGCGCCGCGTCGTCGTCGGCCGGGCCCGGCAGCAGGGCTTCCACGGCCTCGTCGCACAGATCGTCCAGGGGCCGCGCGGAGCGTCTCAGAATCCCGCTCAGAACGTCCAGCTGCTGGTCGAAGTCGCGGTCACGGCCTGTCACGAGACCGTCCGTGAACAGGGCGAGCAGGCTGCCCGGGGGGAGGGTCAGTTCCGCGGATTCGAAGGGCAGGCCTCCCAGCCCCAGCGGCGGACCCGACGGCAGATCCGCAAAGGTCACCGTGCCGTCGTCCGGGTTCACGACGGCGGGCAGCGGATGCCCGGCCCGCGCCATCGTGCACTTCCCGGACACCGGGTCGTAGACGGCGTAGAGGCAGGTGACGCCCACGGCCTCCTCTTCCGGCAGGTCCTGGCCCCCGATGCGCGCCGCGGCCCGTTCGTCGGCGCCCTGGATGACGAGGTCGTCGAGGCGGGCGAGGAGTTCATCGGGGGCGAGGTCCATCCGGGCGAGCACGCGCACGCTGGTGCGCAGCCGGCCCATGGTGGCGGCGGCGCCCAGGCCGTGCCCCACCACGTCCCCCACGACCAGGCCCACCCGGGTACCGGACAGGGCGATGACGTCGAACCAGTCGCCGCCCACGCCGGCCCGGCTGTCGGCAGGAAGGTAGCGGTAGGCGAGCTCCACGGCGGACAGTCGCGGCAGCAGCCGGGGCAGCAGGCTGCGCTGCAGGAGGAGGGCCGCGGCGTGCTCGCGCGCGTAGCGGCGGGCGTTTTCCGCGCACACCGCTAGCCGCGCCGCGAGTTCGTCGGCCACGGCCAGTTCACCGTCGTCGAAGGGGTCGGTGCGGTGTTCCCAGGTGAAGGACACGATGCCCAGGTCGGTCCCTTCGGCGCGGAGCGGAATGGCCAGCAGGCCCGGTTCGCGGACCGCCCGTACGGTCGCCGGCGCGCGGCCGTCGCCGAAGACGACCGCGGAGGGTGCGGCGGGCTGTTCCTCGGGAGGCCATACCCGGACCATCCGGGTGCCGGGCCCGGCGCCGGGGTGCGGGTGATCTCCGTAGGGCTCGGTCTCCAGCAGGTCCACCGTGACCGCGTCGGCGAAGGACGGGGTCGTCACGGCGGCGAACTCGCGGGCCGTGCGGCTCATGTCCAGCGTCGTACCCACCTTCTTGGCGGCTTGGACGAGCAGGTCCAGGCGCTGCTGGGCGAGGTAGCGCGCGGTGATGTCGACCGTCTCCTCGCACACGCCCAGCGGTGTTCCGGCGGGGTCCTCCAGCCGGTAGTACGAGCACGACCAGACGTGGTCACGGTCGGGGGCGGAGGGCGGGCGGCCCCGGTAGTGCAGTTCCATCACGGGCTCGCCCGTGGCGAGCACCTCGCTCATGACTTCCTCCAGCGTGCCGGGCATGCCGGGAGAAAGGATCACGCCGTGCGAGACCATGTCGTCCGGGCCGACGCCGGCGTACTCGGCGGGGCCCATCTCCTTGTACAGCGCTGCGTTCGTCCACACCACGCGCAGGCCGGTGTCGTAGATGGCCAGGCCGACCGGCGACTGCGTGGCCAGCCCGCGCAGCATGGACTGCAGGGCGCTCCACTGCTCGGTCTCCTCGGCGTCGGCCATGGCGAGGAGGCGCGCGGGACGTGTTCTGGCGTCGCCGCGCAGGTCACCGCCGTCGCCACTGGGTCCCGCGACGCTGCCGGACCACAGGGGCAGGACGGCGATCGCGGTCCGCGTGCTCCGCCCGTTCGCGTGGCGCAGTCGCAGCAGGCCCCGCAGGTTCGGCAGGAGTTCGAACCCGGCGGGGCCGGTCACGAGCTCGCCGAAGGCTCGGCCGACCACTTCGGACGCGGTGTACCCCAGCAGGTTCGCGGCCGCCGGGCTCCATCCCACCACCCGGTCCTCGCCGTCGAGGACCGCCATGGCCGCCCTGGACACGTCGAGAGGGCCATGGGGTTCACCGAAGCCCGGGATCCCGTTCATGACGCCTCCCCCCACCGCGCGGGCCGCGCCTCTCTCCCGGTCACACAGCCAGGATGCCCCTGCTCCCCCGGCTGCCGCATCCGGACGGGCGCGCCGCCCGGGTCGGCCGGGGAACGGCCGACCCGGACATCGGGTTCAGGCGAGGTCGAACCGATCGAGGTTCATGACCTTGTCCCACGCGGCCACGAAGTCACGCACGAACTTCTCCCTCGCGTCCTCGCACGCGTAGACCTCCGAGATGCCCCGGAGCTGGGAGTGCGCACCGAAGATGAGGTCGACGGCGGTGGCGGTCCACTTGAGCTCGCCCGTAGCGCGGTCCCGGCCTTCGAAGACGCCCTCGGCCGAGTCGGATGCCCTCCACTCAGTGCCCATGTCGAGCACGTTGACGAAGAAGTCGTTCGTCAACGTCTCGGGCCGGTGGGTGAACACGCCGTGTGGGGAGTGCCCGAAGTTGGCGTTCAGAGCCCGCATGCCGCCGACGAGAACCGTCATCTCGGGAGCGGTCAGCGTCAACAGGTTGGCCCGGTCCAGCAGGAGGGTCTCCGCCGCCAGCTTCTGGCCGGCCCGGAGGTAGTTGCGGAACCCGTCCGCGGTCGGTTCGAGCACGGCGAACGACTCCACGTCGGTCTGCTCCTGCGTGGCGTCCGTGCGTCCGGGCACGAAGGGCACGTCGATGCCGTGCCCGGCGTTCTTCGCCGCTTGCTCGACGGCCGCGCACCCGCCGAGGACGATCAGGTCGGCGAGCGAGACCTTCTTCCCGCCGGACCCTGAGCGGTTGAAGTCCTGCTGGATCTGCTCGAGGGTCCGCAACACCTCGGCGAGTTCGGGCAGGTCATTGACCTCCCAGTCCCTCTGCGGCGCGAGCCGGATCCGCGCCCCGTTGGCCCCGCCCCGCTTGTCGGTGCCGCGGAAGCTCGCCGCCGAGGCCCAGGCGGTGGCGGCCAGTTGGGAGAGGGACAGCCCCGATGTGAGGATCCTGTCCTTGAGGGCGGCGACGTCCTCGTCCGTGACCAGTGGGTGATCGGCCTTGGGGACGGGGTCCTGCCACAGCTGCGGCTCGGGAACCCACGGGCCGAGGTAGCGCGTGACGGGTCCCATGTCGCGGTGCAACAGCTTGTACCACGCCCTGGCGAACGCGTCCGCGAGCTGGTCCGGGTTCTCGTGGAAGCGTTGCGCGATCGGCCTGTAGGTCGGATCCGTCTTCAGCGCGAGGTCCGTCGTCAGCATCATGGGGGCGTGCCTCTTCGACGGATCGTGCGCGTCGGGCACGGTGCCCTGGGCCGAAGGGTCCTTGGGAGTCCACTGCTTGGCACCGGCGGGGCTCGTCGTCAGCTCCCACTCGTACCTGAACAGGTTGTCCAGGTAACCGTTGTCCCACTTCGTCGGCTCATTGGTCCATGCGCCCTCCAGCCCGCTGGTGAGCGTGTCCGGACCCTTGCCGCTGCCGTAGGTGTTCCTCCAGCCGATGCCCTGCTCCTCGAGGGGACAGGCCTCGGGCTCCGGACCGACGTACTGGGCGTCGACCGCGCCATGGCACTTGCCGAAGGTGTGGCCGCCGACGATGAGCGCGACCGTCTCCTCGTCATTCATCGCCATACGCCCGAAGGTCTCGCGAATGTCCCTGGCGGCGGCCAGCGGATCCGGGTTGCCGTTGGGCCCCTCCGGATTCACGTAGATCAGGCCCATCTGAACGGCGCCGAAAGGACCGGTCAGTTCCCTGTCGCCGCTGTAGCGCTCATCTCCGAGCCAGGTGTCCTCAGGCCCCCAGAAGATTTCCTCCGGTTCCCAGATGTCCTCTCGCCCGAAGCCGAACCCGAACGTCTTGAACCCCATCGATTCCATGGCGCAGTTGCCGGCGAAGACCAGAAGGTCGGCCCAGGAGATTTTCCGGCCGTACTTCTGCTTGACCGGCCAGAGCAACCGGCGCGCCTTGTCGAGATTCGCGTTGTCCGGCCAGCTGTTGAGGGGGGCGAAGCGCTGAGCACCGGCGCCGCCACCGCCCCGGCCGTCGGCGATGCGGTACGTCCCTGCGGCGTGCCAGCTCATCCGGATGAAGAGCGGCCCGTAGTGGCCGTAGTCGGCGGGCCACCAGTCCTGCGACGTCGTCATCACCTCGAAGACGTCCCGCTTCAGCGCGTCGACATCGAGCGTCTCGAACTCTGCCGCATAGTCGTAGTCATCGCCCATCGGATTGGCCTGGGGCGAGTGCTGGTGGAGAACCTGAAGGTCCAGCTGATTCGGCCACCAGTCCCGGTTCGTCCTGGGCCGCGTCGGCGTAGGAGTCGGGGACGGGATTACTGGGTTTTCGCTTTCGCTGCCGGACACGTCGGCCTTTCTCCCTGTCTCAGTGTTTCTTTCTGCCGTTGCTCGCTTGGTTGCTCGCTTGGTTGCTCGCTCTTGACGTCGGTTGCATTTCCATGGTCGCGCACCACAGACCGCACTGCTGCGAGAACACGCAGAGGAACCGCAACAGCGCTCAAAGTCCGAAGTCGTTTTCGCATTGCGGAGTCTGACCAGCTGGTTCACGGCTTTCCCGCCCCCGGGGCGTACGGGAAAAACACTCGGCCGGTCCGCTCACATGGTCCAGCGCAGCACCGCCCCCAGTCCGCCCGCCGGGCCCGGCATCCCCGCCGGGACCAGGAGGACCTCGCAGTCGGCCGCCACGGCGGCCCGCAGCACGGCGTCGTCCGCGCGCGCCTGCTCGGGCCGGGGCACACCCATCGCCCGCGCCTCTCCTCGTTGCACGGCGACCTCGTCCACGCCCGGGCCGATCCAGACCTGCCGCCCGGCGTCGGGGGCGTCCGGCGCCATCAGCAGCGTGGCCACCTGGTGCTTGCGCGCCGCGTCGACAACGGCCGGAACCCCTTCCGCCGCTCCCCCGGGGCCCGTGTCGACGGAGGACTCGCGATGCTGGCCGGGCTTGCCCCGTCCGGTGTGGAAGCGTTCGAGCGTCCTGCGAAGCCGGTCCTGGGTGAGCCTCTCGCAGGCCTGTGCGATCTCCTGGTCGAGCCCGGCGGTCGAGGCGCCCGCGGAGCGGCTCCCGCTCTCCGCCTCGATGGTGGCGGCCAGGATGGGCTCCGGCAGCCGGTTGTACACGGCGCGTCGCTCACGGGGGTCACCGGTCAGGACCAGCAGTTCGGCGCCGTTCTCGGGCCATTGCCGGACGATCTCGTTCACGATGACGTCGGCGGTCTCGTTGCGGGTGTTCTCGATCTTGTTCCGGTAGTGCCATTCGTGCCGGTCCGCAGGGATGCTGCGGTGGCCGCGCCCCTGCCATTCCTTGCCGTTCACCTGGCCCAGGGCCTCCCGGCGGTGCCCCTCGCGCAGCTCCAGGTCGGCGCCCGTGCTGTCGATGTACGCGACCAGGCACGTCGGGGCGTCGCCGCGCAGGCCGGCCAGCGGCGCCACATGCGGCAGGAAGGACCACGTCGCCTCGCTCACCGGCGGCGGAACGCTCAGCGGGATGTCGAGGACGACCTCGGCGCCCGCGGCGAAGAGGGCCCGGCCCGGCGGCGTCCCGGAGACCGGCTCGTTCGCCAGCCGGTCCATGATCGCCGCGGTGGTGTAGCCGTCGGCCCCCGCGTCGATCAGCTGACCCGCGATAGCGCGCTCACGGAGCGCCTGCACCTTGGCTCCGTCCTCGGTCGCGCGCGTGGTCTCGATGTAGACCGAAGCCCAGGGGCCCGGCCGGGCGAAAAGAGGCTTGAGGAAACCGAGTTCCATGACGTCCCCCAGTTCTGATGCCGAGCAGGGGGGCGGGGAGGACGAATCACCCGCTCACCCGGCGTGTTCGACGTGCTCGTACGGATTCGCAGCGCGGTGGCATCGGGACGGCGTCCCCGCCCACCGGCTCCTCGTCGTGTCTGGCGCGTGCCCGCGCGTGCCCACGGCAAACCGCCAGGGGGACCCGAGGACGTATGACTGTCGTCTCCCACAGTTCGCCGTGGCCGGGCGCGGCAGCACCGCGTAGTGCGACGCACACGACGGGTTGAAGCAGACCGCGGACCCCGGCCCGGCCCGGGCGGACCGGCACGACCATCGTCCGCGCCGTCGGTCCGTGTCGCCCGGCGCCACGTGGGTAGCCGCCCATGGGGACAGCGTCGCTACGGGACGAACGGGCGCCTGGTACGGAAAGGAGCGCTCCGATGGACACCGCCGAGGTGACCGCGCGGCTGCTGCGGGAGCACGGGCGGACCTATGCCGACGAAGCCGGGATCACCCTTCGCGACAAGCCCGCCCCGCTGTACCAGCTGCTGGTGCTCACGGTCCTGTGCTCGATTCGCATCAAGGCGGAGATAGCGACCGCCGCCGCCGGGGAGCTGTTCAAGGCGGGGCTGCGGACGCCCCGCGCGATGGCGGACTCCGACTGGCAGGAGCGCGTGGACGCGCTCGGGCGGGCGCACTACGTCCGGTACGACGAGAGCACCGCGACCGCACTGGGCGACGGTGCGGAGCTGCTGCTCGACCGCTTCCACGGGGACCTGCGAAAACTGCGCGAGCAGGCCGCCGGCGATACGGGGAAGCTGCGGGAGCTGGTGCGGGAAATACCGAGGATCGGCCCGGTGGGCGCGGACATCTTCTGCCGGGAGGTCCAGGACGTGTGGCCGGAACTGCGCCCGTTCTTCGACGAACGCTCCCTCGAGTCCGCTGCGGAGCTCGGGCTTCCGCACACCCCGGACGGCCTCGCGAAGCTGGTGCCGGCGAAGGATCTGGCCCGCCTCGCCGCCGCCCTGGTGCGCGTCAGCCTGACCAAGGGCGCGGCGCGGGAGCTGCGGGCGGCGTAGGGGTTGTCCGGGCTCACCGCCACGGCCGTCACCCGCGTGGACGCGCTCCGGTGTTCCACCGCAGGTCGGCCACGGAGTGTGAGTCGTACGCCGGTCTTCGGCGTCTCGCCCGACAAAGGAGCCTCTCGTGGCACAGACGAACCCTCCCACCGGCGCCCCCCACAGTCCGGAGCACACCACCAGCCGAAACGCCTGGGCAACGGGCGGCACGATGTTCGCCGGAGTCGTCCTCCTCGTGGACGGAGTGCTCGGCATCCTCAAGGGGATCGTCGGCATCGCGGAGGACGACGTCTACGCGCGCCTCGGCGAGTACGTCTTCAGGTTCGACGTCACCGCCTGGGGCTGGATCCACCTGATCCTGGGCATCGTGCTCGTCATCGTCGGCAGCGGGATCCTCACGGGCGCCGGCTGGGCGATGATGCTCGGTGTGGCGGCGGCCGCGTTCGACATCGTCGTGAACTTCATGTGGCTGCCCTACACACCGATCTGGGCCATCGTCTCCATCGCCATCGGCGTCTTCGTCATCTGGGCCCTGTGCACGGACACCGGCATCCCCCGGACCCCCGCTGTCTGAACGCCTCACCGAGGAGCCCTGCCCGGCCGAGTCCGAGTCCGAGGCGAATGCCACTTAGCGGGAATACCGGCCTGGCCAGAATGGGTGCATGCCGGGCATAGGCCTTTGCTACTTCTGAGTCACCTACGGGGTCATGTAGCGTCCGGAAGCGCTTGATCCGTTTCAAACGCTCCCGCCCCGTCATGAGGACTCATGCTCGACACTTTCGACGCCCCGGTCACCGCTCGGCGGCGATCCGGTGAAGACGCCGCCCGTATCGCGCTCCGGGGGCGTGGCCCGATGAGCGATGCCGCCCCACGGTCGTCCGCCGGAAGGAAGCCATCTCGCATTGCGGATGGAGGAGCGCTGGTCCCTTGAGATTCCGGCTCAATCGCTCGAGCGGCATATCCGCGCCCCCGCCTCCGCGGGAACCGGCACCCGCCCCGGCCTTCCACGCCGTTGAGCCGGAGGTCGCCGAACCCCCCTTGTCGGCCCACGAGATCGCGCTCATACGCGCCTCCGTCTCGGTGGTCGAGCCGCTGGCCGCAGATATGACGGTCTACTTCTACGCGATCCTCTTCGCCCGCTACCCCGAGGTCCGTCCGATGTTCCCGCCGGGGATGGACGCCCAGCGTGGCCGCCTGCTGCGCGCACTGCTGCGCATCGTCGACCTGGTCGACGACCCGGACAGCCTGGTCCGCTTCTGCGGACACCTCGGACGCGATCACCGCAAGTTCGGCACGCTCAGCGCGCACTTCCCGGCCGTGGGCGAGTGCCTCCTCGCCTCCCTCGCCCGCTACGCCGGCCCCGCGTGGACCGCGGACATCGCCGCCGCCTGGACCAAGGCGTACGGCGCCGTCGCCCAGGTCATGATCAGCGCGGCCGAAGAGGACGAGGCGCTGCGGCCCGCCGTGTGGCCGGCCACGATCGTGCACCGCCTCTCGCGCGGTCACGGCATCGCCGAGATCACGGTACGTCCCCACATGCCCTACGCGTACGCCGCCGGACAGTACGTCAGCGTCGAGACGCCCTGGTGTCCGAAGCATTGGCGCTACTACTCCCCCGCCAACGCGCCACGCGAGGACGGCACCCTCACCTTTCACGTGCGCGCGGTGCCCGGCGGATCGGTCAGCAACGCCCTGGTGCACCGGGCCGTGGTGGGCGACGTGGTCCACCTGGGAGCCCCGCTGGGAGACATGGTGCTGGACGCCGCCGTCCACAGCGACCTGCTCTGTGTGGCCGGCGGCACCGGCCTCGCCCCGATCCGAGCGCTCGTCGAGGAGGTCGCCCGTCGCGGCGGACGCCACCAGGTGGACCTCTTCCTCGGTGCCCGTACCGGCGCCGAGCTGTACGGGGTCGACGACATGCTCCGGATGGCCCAGCGCCACCACTGGCTGTCCATCAGGGGCGCGGTCTCCCACGAGTACATCCCCGGAATCCGCGGGTCCCTGCCGGAGGTGCTGGCCGAGTACGGACCGTGGTACCAGCACGACGTCTATCTCAGCGGCCCGGTCCAGATGGTCGTCTCCGCCAGCGAGACGCTCACGCTGGGCGGCACCTTGCCCGAACGCATCCACCACGACCCGTTCGAGACGCCCGTCCTGTCCATACCCTGAGCCACGCGCTTGCCCGTCCTGCCAGGAGAACGCCCCGTGACCTTGCCCCCGCAGCCCTTCGGTTCAGCAGGTGAACACCAGCTGCAGCAGCAACTGGGCACCGCCGAACGCGCCGCCCGGTTCTACGACCGGCAGGTGCGCCCCTGCCTCACATCCGAGATGCGGGACTTCATCGGCCGGCAGACCATGGCCTTCCTGGCCACAGCCGACTCCCGCGGCGAATGCGATTCCAGCTTCCGCGCCGGGCCTCCGGGATTCGTCCACGTGATCGACGACCACACGCTCGCCTACCCCGAATTCCGCGGGAACGGTGTACTCGCCAGCGCCGGCAACATGATGGAGAACCCCCACCTCGGCATGCTGTTCGTGGACTTCACCCACCACCACGTGGGACTTCACGTCAACGGTGTGGCCCGGCTCTACACCGACACCGACATGCGTACCCTCCACGCCGACCTGCCCACGGACGTCTCCCCTGGGCGGAGCCCTGAGCTGTGGGTCCAACTCAGCGTCGAAGAGGCGTACATCCACTGCTCCAAGTACATACCCCACCTGGAACCGTCCCGCCGTCCCCCCAGCCATGACCCCGGGCGTCCCAAGGACGCGGACTATTTCACCGACTCGGTACGGGGCTGGCCGATCCCCCAGTGACCAGAGGTCCCTCGTCCCCGGATGTGAATCCGGGGATGTACGGGCGTCAGCGGCCGTTCATGTCATCTCCCTCTCGACGCCTGCGGCGGCGCCGGCCCAAGGCCCCCGCCAAACCGATCAAGCCTCCGCTGAGCGCGCCGGCCACGAGGATGCGCAGCAGGTCTTCCATCGAGTACCCCCTCCGAGAACGACTTCGAACGGGGACACTATCGACGTGCGGACGGCCTGGCTTGGACAAATCTGACCTAGCCCCTCACAGGGCGAGGGCCCCCTCCGTCACGCGGGCGGCGGCCAGCCGGCCCGGAGTGGTGTCGGCCATGGCTCGGAACTCGCGGTTGAGGTGAGCCTGGTCGTAGAAGCCGCAGGCGGCAGTCACTTCGCCGAGATCCGCACCCTCCTGCGTCAGCAGCCTCACGGCCCGGTGGAAGCGCAGGACCCGGGCGGACATCTTGGGCGTCAGGCCGATCTGTTCGGTGAACCGGCGGACCAGGTAGCCCTGGCTCCAGCCCACTTCGGCCGCGATCCGGCCCACCGGGATCGCTCCGCCCGCGGCGGACAGCAATCGCCAGGCGTGGCTCACCTCGGGCGCGGGATGCGGGCCACGCTGGAGCCGGGCCGACAGCGCGAGGTCCAGCAGGTCGAACCGGGCTCCCCAGTCGCCGGTGGCCGCCAGTCGCTCCACCAGCACTCCGGCCCCGGGGCCCAGGACGTCGCGAAGCTCGACCACCCTGTTGGTCAACTCGCTCATCGGCACGGCGAACAGCCGATAGGCGCCCAGCGGGGTCAACTCGATCCGGATCGCCTCCTGGCCACCGGGATGGTCACACACCCGCGGCCCGTCCTCCAGACCCGCGACCAGCGAGCCGGTCACCTGACTGTTCGGGTCGGCCTCGCCCAGCCGGCGGATCTGGGCGAACGGCTCGCCCAGGCTGATCACCACGACGGCTCGGCCCGTGGGAACCAGCCGCACCCGGTAGGGCGAGGCCGCCGCCTCCCAGTAGCCCGCATAGCTGTGCACGATCGGGCGCAACTGGGCAGGCCACGGCCTGGTCACCCGCCACCGCCCACCCAGCCGAGTCATCTCGACTCCCCGAGCGGCCACGCCTGTGCCTGCGACCACCGGCATATCCCTCTCCCTCCCCCGTGGCGACGGACACGCAGCCGCATTCGGTCAGCCTTGATCCTGCCAAAGCCGGCCCCACTTGGTCACACCGTCACACGTCACACCTGAGAGCCTGTGAACAAACCCCGTCTGCGCGCAGCGGCGTCCGGTGCGCCCGCCCTTCGGGCGGACGGCGGTTTGTTCACAGACTCTGAGCTGAACCGCTGAGGGAGTGGTTCCGGAATTCGCCAGAGACCTTCCTTCTGCCAGCGGCAGAACGCCGGCCCGACCGGGCTCGACGATCACTACAGTCCAGGCTCATGACGACAGTTACAACGCGCACGATCGAATACGCGGCCGACGGCCTGACGATGATCGGGCACCTCGCGCTCCCGGCCGGTGTCGACCGCCGGCCCGCGGTCCTGGTCGGGCCCGAGGGGATGGGGCTCAGCGACGTCGAGTGCCGCCGGGCCGATGCGCTCGCCGAGCTGGGATACGTGGCGCTGGCCTTCGACCTCCACGGCGGACGCTATTTGGGCGACCCCGAGGAGATGCTGGCCCGTTGCATGCCGCTGCTCGCCGACCCCGACCGGATGCGAGGCATCGGCCACGCGGCGCTCGACGTGCTCCGCGCCGAGCCGCGGACCGACCCGGACCGGATCGCCGCCGTCGGCTACGGCACCGGGGGCGCAATCGCGCTGGAACTCGGGCGCGACGGCGTCGACCTGCGCGCGATCGCGACAGTCAACGGACTGACCACGGGCCGGCCAGGCGAGACGGCGCGCATTCACTGCCCGGTGTGGGCCGGGGTCGGGTCGGAAGACCCGATCATGCCGCCCGCGCAACGGGAGGCATTCACTGCCGAGATGCAGGCTGCGGGCGTCGACTGGCGCCTCGTGGTCTACGGCGGCGCCTTGCACGCCTTCCATCACCCACCGGTCGACCACATCGTGCTTCCTGGGGTCGGTTATCACCCTCAGCACGCGCAGCGAGCCTGGCGGGACGTCGTCGACCTGCTCGCCGAGTGCCTGCCCATAACGGAGTGATCTGGGCAGACTGGGATTTGTTCACAGGCTCTGAGAGCGGAACGCGCGGTCCTCGGTGGGTCAGGCGCTCTCGGCCTGGAACATCCAGTGGTGCTTTTCGAGGTCGCCGGTCAGGCCGATCAACAGGTCCTGCGTGACGGGGTCGGGCTCCCCGGTGGACTGGATGCGCTCCCGCATGCGGGTGATCACGACGCCGAGGGCGTCCACGAGGACGCGTACCGCGTCCTCGTCCTTCACCCACCCCTCCGGTACCCCGGAGATCACGCTGGACGACGCCACCGTGGCCGCTCGGCCGTCGGGCGTCACTCCGAGGGCGGATGCGCGCTCGGCGACCACGTCGGAGTGGGTGCGGGCGGAGGTCACCACCTCGTCGAGCTGAAGGTGTACGGACCGGAAACGGGGGCCCACCACGTTCCAGTGCACCTGCTTGGCGACCAACGCAAGGTCCACCAGATCCACCAGAGCGCCCTGCAGAGCTTCACCGACGACCTTCAGGTCGGCTTCCGGAAGGGCGTTCTTGACGACGGACATAGCATCTCCATTTCCGCAAGGTCGTCAGTACGGGACGACGAAAATCTGGACGAAGCTCGCTTACCCGCGATGTCCGGCAGATAACGGTCCTTCGATCCGGAGCCCCCGTATTGCTTCACTCGGCTGAGCCGCATGCCAACGGATGCGGGGGGCACGGATCGGGCCGAGGCGAGCGGCAACGGTCGACGGGCGGGGGCCGGTGTCCGATGCCACGCTGAGTGTCGAACAGGACCTGCGAAAGGCAATCTCCATGATCACCACTGACTTCGTACCCGGCTCCCCCTGTTGGCTCGACCTCGGCGCCCCCGACGTCCGGGCCGCCGCGGCCTTCTACGCCGCCGTGCTCGGATGGGAGTACGAGTCCATGGGCGAGGGGGAGGACATGGAAGGCGGGGTGCTCCGCAAGGACGGAAAGACCGTCGCCGGACTCGGCAAGCTGACCGAGAAGGGTGCGCGCTCGGCCTGGATGATCTACTTCCGCGTCAACGACGCGGACGCCACCACCCAGGCGGTGGAGCGCGCGGGCGGCACGGTTCGGGTGGCTCCGAGGGACCTCGACGAGTGGGGCCGGATGGCTCAGTACAGCGACCCCCTGGGGGGACAGTTCGCCGTCTGGCAGCCGGGCACGGACAAGGGCCTCGAACTGGTCGACGAGCCGGGCTCACTGTCCTGGACCGAGCTGTACACGAGTGACGCCGCAGCCGCGAAGGAGTTCTACGGCGGCATCTTCGGCTGGCAGTTCAACGACATGGAGCTGCCCGGCGGCGGGGGCACGTACGCCCTCATCACTCCTGCCGGACTTCCCCAGGAGCGCATGCACGGCGGCCTCATGGAGCTCCCCGGGGAGAACCTCGCCCTCACGAACGGGCGGCCCTACTGGCACCCCGTCTTCGCCGTCGCCGACTGCGACGCCGCGGTCGCCAAGGTCACCCAGAACGGCGGCAGCGTGCAGATGGGGCCGCAGGACGCGGAGGGCGTCGGCCGCCTCGCCGTCTGCCTCGACCCGTCGAACGCCGACTTCGTGGTCCTCACCCCGGTCAGCAGCTGAGCCCGGGCGCGCGGGGCGGGACAGGGCCGGGCAGGCGGCGGCGCCTGCGCCGCCCGACGCGGGCGGGGGCCGGTCTCAGGCGGCGGCGAGTTCGGCGGCGCCGAAGGAGACGTCGAAGCGGTCGCACCAGATGGTGACGCTGGTGTAGTCCGACAGCTTCACTTCGGCGGGGATGACGTAGTTCTGGTCTCCCTTGTTGCCCTTGAGCTTGCCCAGGCTGACGTACTTGCCGTCGTCGAAGACGTGCCAGCCCGCCTCGCCCTCCTTCACCGGGGCATCGGTCAGCCAGACGCGCAGGTCCGGGCCGTTGCTGGTGTCGAGACCCTCAAGCCGCAGGGTGTGCGAGCCGTCGGGCAGCCGGACGATCTTGGCGGTGCCGGTGGTCGCGTGCTCGTGGCTGATGAGCGTGCCCTGGGCGAGCGTCTGCGGCCCGGGCGGCGCCGAGGGCGTGGCGGCCGACGGGACGGGCGCGGCGGGGGCGGGGGCCGGCGCGCTCGGCGAGGCGCTGGGCAGCGCCTCGCTGACGGTCTGGTCCTGCCACAGCTTCCACGGCTGGAACCAGTACAGCCCCACGGCCACCAGTACCGCCGCCACGGCCACCGCACCGATCGCCAGCGGCCCGCGCCGCCCACCTACACGTCCCACAGTCTGCTCCCTCGTCGTCTTCGAGGGCGATTCAACGTCATCGGGGCCCCCGCCGACCACCCGCCCGCCCATGACGGAAGTATTACGGCCGCTCAGTGCTGGTGACCGTCGTCGTGCCCGGGCTCCTTGCCGGGGTGGGTGACCTGGGGAGAGGCGGTCGGCGCGGGGGCCGGATCGGCGGTTCCGGTTCCACTGCCACTGCCACTGCCACTGCCACTGCCACTGCCACTGCCACTGCCACTGCCACTGCCACTGCCGGTACCGGTACCGCCGTCATGGCCTTCGCCGCTTCCCTTCCCGGGCACGGCATCGCCGTGGCTGTGTCCCCCTCCGGACTCGGCCATGGTGGGAGCGATGTGGCGCAGGCCCAGGAAGGTGGCGGCCGCGACGACCAGGACCGCCAGGCCCATGAGGCCGAAGATGCGCCGCCACGGCCTCCTGGCCTCCTTCAGGAAATAGGCGACGAAGGAGAGGACGATGCCCAGTGGTATCAGCACGGCACAACGGTCCGGGAGGTCTGCGAAGTGCTGCATGCCGCCGCTGAGCATGCCGAGGCCGAAGGAGAGCATCGTGGAGGTGCCGAGCACGCGCAGCATGCGCGGGAGGGCGGGCCTTTCCGACGCGAGGACGATGTCGTTGAGGATGGTCGCGAGGAGGAAGACCAGCACCCCGGACGCGGCGATCATCGAGTAGCGGGTGGGGTCCATGGGGTGATGGACGACGGCGCCGCTGATGGGGCCGGCACCGACGTAGTAGCCGACGTAGCCGAGGTAGCGCCACGGCAGAGAGGCGCCTTCCCGTCTGCTGTTGGTACGGCGCTGGCTGCGGGTCGGCTGCGAGGGGATCGGGGACGGGGTCGTGGCAAGACCGGAGGAGGGGGACAAGAGCTGGCCTTTCAAGGTGAGATCCGTGGGTCCGCGACGGATCGTCAGGGGGCCCTCGACGAGCCAGGCGGCAGGGAGGGCGGACCGGACGGCGGACGAGCCGGGCACAACGCGGCTCGACTCGGCGCATGGCTCCGCCCGCACAGGGCATGGCTGATCCGGCGTCGGCGCGCTGGCGCGGAGGTGGTGGCGTGCGCCCAACGGTCGTCGACCGGTTGGGCGGCGTGCGGACCTAGATCCGTAGGACCGCTGAGTGCGGCACGGGCACTGACGCCCCGAGGACTACGACGGGCCCGGTGGCGGGGGTTGCGTGCGCGTACAGGAGCCCGATGGCCGCAGACTCGCACGGGAGGGGCAGCGCGACACTGTGTTCCGGCTGGCCGGACACGCAGTGGTGAGCCGCGTGGCCGGACTCCGGAGCGTCGTGACGGTCAGGTGCCGGAGCGTCGTGATGGTCGGTGTGCCGATGGCCGGTGTGCGGGCCCGCCGCGTCGTGCCGCTGGCCGGAAGACGCGTCGGCCACGTGCTCAGCGTGCTTGGCCGGATGCCCGTCCTGGGCGTGCGCGGCTACCGTGCTGGACTGCGTTACGGGGTGGGGCGCATCTCGGCCGCGTCGTCGGGCTGAGCCAGACACGCGCGAGGCCCGCCGGATGCGGTCCGCCGAAGGTGATGACGTACGCGGTGAGCACCCACTGCAGATCACCCTGGGAGAACCCCAGGGGGTGTTTCTTCATCGGCCGTCAGGTGGCCTCGCCTCGCCACCCGCGGATGAGGCCGCTTACGATGCGCACATGGACGACCGGGTGCAGGGAGCGACGAAGCCTTTCGGGCTGCGCTCGTACCTGCTCCTCGTCCTCGCCGTGCTCGCGGGGCTGGTGGCCATGCACGGTCTGGGGCCGGGTGCCGCAGACCCGGCCGGCACGCACGCAGCGGCCACGTCCCACCACGCGTCGAACGCCGGCCACGCGGAGGCGCTCGCCTCCGACGCGCCCTGCCCCGGCGGGTGCGTCCACGCCGAGGATCCGGCCGACGGAGGACCTGGCGGACATGCCCAGCACGCCGATGCGACCTGCGCCGCCGCCGGCACGGCCGGTCCCCCCGTCCTGCCCGCACCGGCGGCCCTGCCCGGCACCACCGACGCCGAGGCGCTCCTCGCGGTCGGGATCGTGCCCGACGCCACCGCCTGCGGACGGGCACCACCGTCACTGAGCGAACTGCAACTCCTGCGGATATAGGGCGAACCCGCCATGCCCGGCCCTCAGGCGGCCGGCGACCTTGCCCCTCGGCCTCGTCCTACCTCTGCACGTCCGCACGCGCACGTGCCTCACAGCAGGAGTCGCACCACCATGACCACCAAGCGTTCGCTGATCCGCCGTACCACCGCCGTGACCGCGGCCGCCACCGCCGCCCTCGTCCTCGCCGCCTGCGGCGGGAACGGCAACGACAGCGGCTCGGCCCACAACGGCCACGACACCGCCTCGCCGTCCGTCTCCGCCCCGGCACAGCAGGGCGACCACAACGCGGCCGACGTCGCGTTCGCCAAGGGGATGATCCCTCACCACCGTCAGGCCATCGAGATGGCCGACCTCGCCGCGACCCGCGCCGAGTCCGCCGACGTGAAGAAGCTCGCCGACGAGATCAAGAAGGCCCAGGACCCGGAGATCAAGACCCTCACCGGCTGGCTCACCTCCTGGGGCGAGCAGGCCCCCGCCGAGGGCCAAGGCCACGGCGGCCACGACATGTCCGGGATGATGACGGCCGAGGAGATGAAGCAGCTGGAGTCCTCCTCCGGCAAGGCGTTCGACACCGCCTTCCTCCAGCTGATGATCAAGCACCACGAAGGCGCCGTCGCCATGGCCAAGACCGAGCAGTCCGACGGCAAGTACCAGCCCGCCAAGGACATGGCCGGCCAGATCATCACCTCCCAGAGCGCCGAGATCGCCCGGATGAACACCCTCCTCGGCAAGAGCTGATCACCACCGGCACACCGGGGTGTGGGCAGCCGACCGGCTGCCCACACCCTCCCCCCTCCTCCCCTACGCCTCCGGGCGTGTACTGGGGCCGGGGGCCTATTGGTCCGTGGACGCGTTCTGTGCCGTCTGAAGGGCCTGGTTGGCGATGGTGATCGCTTCTTGATCGTGGCCCGCCGCTTTTGCCGTCCGGGCCTGACTGAGGGACACACGGAGCAGTTCCACGGTGTGTTCCGGGAGGGGGTTCGAAGCCACGATGTCTTCCAGCTTCCGGATGATGTCGGTTGCCAGGTCCTCGGACATGGGGCCGCCTCCTCTGTTGTGGATCAAGGACATGCGACGGTGCCACGCGGCAGCGGGCAGGACAAGCCGGCTTGCGGCCGAACCACTCTCACGCGTGACCGGAGGAGCTCTCTCCAGCGCAGACGGCGTTACCGCGGGTGGCCGCGTCCGGGCGTGCGCGCTCCCGCGCTCGTCCGCCTCGGACGTCAGTCGCCTCCGCCACCGCCTCCGCAGCCTCCACCGCCTCCACCGCCTCCGCAGGACGAGCCGCCGCCCCCGCAGCCACCCCCACCGCTGCCGCCGTCGCTCCACGAGCCCCCGCGCCCCCGCTTGCGCGACGACCCACCGCTTCCCCCCGCCGCCGCCACGATCAGCACGATGAGGATGAACCCCACTATCACCAGGAACTCCATGTCCCCTACCCCCGCTCCCCGTTGCGGCCCCGTTCGGTCCGTGTCAGGGGGATCCCCCGCCCGGTCGCCGGACCAACCCCACTTGAGGAACTCCAGAGCTTGGGAATCGACTGGGCGACCGGGACCGGCCCGACAGGGCGGCCCCGCCGCCCTGTCGGCGTTTCCCCTCAGCGGCGGCGTGCGCAGGTCCAGGCCCCCATGCCCTGGATCTTGGCGAGCCTCCTCGCCGTCGCGATCTGCTCCGCCTTCGTGGCGAGGTCTGCGCGTGGTGCGTACTTGCGGCCTCCTGCCGCTTTCCAGCTCGACCGGGTGAACTGAAGCCCCCCGTAATGCCCGTTGCCGGTGTTCGCCCTCCAGTTCCCGCCGGATTCACACCGGGCGATGGCGTCCCAGTCCGGGTTCGGTTTGGAGTGCACCGCGGCGGCGTGCGCCCCGGAGACGTCCAGTAGGGCCACGGTCAACAAGACCGCACCGGCCAGCAGTTGGCCGATCGTGCTCCGGCTTCGCCGATCCTTCCGGTGGTGCGACATCAGTCCTCCTTCGCTGTTGGGCCGGGACCTGCCACGAACAGCGGGCGGGCCCGCGTACGGCCGTCCTCGGCCGTCGCCACAGCACAGCACGGACCGACGTGCTTCCAGCAGCACTGCCGTCGGCGAAGGGATGACGCCACCCGAACGGACGCTCTACGACCCCTCCTGAGGCCGTCATCGCGTGGAATCGCCCATGACGGGTGGCCGGGCGACGGTTCTTCGGCCTCCCGGCCGCCCCGGCCCTCATTCGATGCAGCCCGGTACGGCGCCCACCGGGCGGTCGCGGACACGTTGGCCGCGCGGATGGCGGCGGCCAGCTCCTCAACCGAGCACGACATCCTCCCGGCGTCGTCGCCCGCGTGCGCGTACGGAGCTGGAAGCGCGGCCATCACGCCGGCCACGAGACCGGCAATCGCCAGTCTGCCCTTGGCGTCGCGCCCCGCTGCGGCGTGACGTGCTGCGCAGAGCATCCACTACAGCGGAGGGGCCTCACTGCCCGGAGGACGACGTCCTGATGAGGAGGAGGGCGATGTCGTCGTGGCGGGGCGCGGACGCCGTGGCGTATGCGATGAGAGCGTCAGCGACGTCGTCCATCGTCCGGCCTTCGAATCGTGCGAGCCGGCGGGCGAGCTCGGCCGTGGTGTCGTCGATGTCGAAGCCGGGGATCTCGACGAGTCCGTCGGTGTAGAGGACGAGCATGCTGCCGGGAGGCAGGGTCATCTCGGTCATCGGATAGCCGGCGTCGGGGTCGATGCCCAGCAGCAGGCCGGGGGGCACGCGGAGGACTTCGGTGCGTCCGTCGGGGTGGCGCAGGATCGGCGGGGGGTGTCCGGCGGTGGCGAGATGAGCCCAGTGCTGTGCGAGGTCGATGTGGGCGATCAGGCAGCTGGTGAACAGCCCCGGATCGAGATCGATCAGAAGGCGGTTGGTACGGGCGAGGACCTCGCCGGGTGGCGTGCCGACGGTGGCATGGGCGTGGACGGCGGTGCGGACCTGGCCCATGAGGGCGGCCGCGGTGATGCTGTGGCCCTGGACGTCACCGATCGCGACGGTGACCGCGCTCTCGCCGCAGCGGATGAGGTCGTAGAAGTCTCCGCCGATGTCCATGCCGCGGCCGGCCGGCAGGTAGCGGGCCGCCACGTCCAGGCCCTGGACGCGGGGAAGGGTGTGCGGTAGCAGGACCGATTGCAGGACGTGCGCGAGCTCGTGCTTGGTGTCGTAGAGACGGGCACGGTCCAGTGCCTGGGCGACGAGGCCCGCCAGTGAGGTCAGCACGGCGCGTTCGGCCGGGGTGAAGGAGTGGGGCCGGCCATAGGCGAGGACGAGGGAGCCGACGACACGGTCGGAAACGATCAGAGGCAGAAAGGCCCAGGAGGCCATGTCGTCCAGATGGACGGCTGCGGGGAACGCGCGCTTCAGGTCCGCGAAGCTCGCGAAGAAGCCCGGCACACCGGTGCTAAGGACCCGTGTCGTCGGCGTGTCGGAGGTCAGCGGCTGGGCATCGAAGCGGGCCATGAGCTCGGCGGTGTATCCGCGGTAGCCGATGATGCGCAGTCGGCCCTCCTCGGCTGTCAGAAGGGCCAGCGCCTGGGGACCGAAGGCGGGCACGATCTGGTCCGCGACGAGATCGACGACCTCCTTCACCCCGACCGCTTCGGTGAGGGCGGCGGCCAGGTGCATCAGATGGTAGAGAGAGGTCACGCCGGCCAGCTCGGCGGATGGCGGGTGCCGGGGTGCGTGCGGCTTCTCAGGGGCTGTGGCAGGGATGATGTGGACGCTGATGCCGGAGGCGTCGGGGTAGAGCCGGAACGACAGCCATGTGTCCGGTGGACGCAGCGCGGTGAAGGACGTGGGCTGGCGGCTGACCACCGCCGCCCGGTAATGGTCTTCGAAGACGGGATCGCGCATCCACGGCAGCACCTCCCAGGGCCGGGAGCCCCGAAGGACGGCGGCGCCGGCGCCGACGAGGTCGGTCGCGGCGGAGTTGATGTACGTGACGCGGCCGTCCAGGTCCATGGCGCAGCAGCCCACGGGCAGGCGCTCGGCGAAGTCGACCACGGCCAGTGCCTCGTCCCGTTCGGGGGTGCGGGAGCTGGGCGGGGGCAGCACCCGGGGCTTGTCCACCGGCAGGAGCGCCGGATGCCCGCCGGCGGCGGCCTGCTGGAGCACTGCCCCCGCGGTGCGGCAGAAGGCATCGATGGCGTCGCGTTCGGTCGGGCTCAGTTCCGGCGGGCGCCAGATGGGCCAGAGCAGAACGAGGCCGCCCGACGGGGCGGCGGCGTCCGTGATCGGGGCGCCGTCCGTGATCGGGGCGGCGGCGAGCATGAAGTCATAGGGCAGCACGAGCCCGAGCCGGGGATAGCGTCGCGCGACCTCTTCCCGGCCGCCCAACCACACCAGGCGCTCCTCCCGTACGGCGTCCGCGACCGGGATCGGTGCGCCGAGGTCGATGCGCGCCCACGGAGCAGTGATCTGCCCCGGGGCTCCCGACACCACGGCCAGGTGCAGGACCCGCTCACCTGGCGAAAGCAGATAGACAAGAGCCACGGAGGCCCCGGTGACCCGGACCAGGTCCGCTACGGCGGCGTCGAGCTGCTCCAGGCCGGGTCCTGCGGCGGAGGAGGCCGGCGGCTGCATGCCCTCACCGCCCTTGATCCGGCGCGGATGCCCCCGCAGCGTTGTGGCAACGCCGGGCGAGGGCAGGCGTAGCCGCGTTCCGCGCCTGCCGCTGGAAGGCCCGTACGTGCGGCAGCATCAGCTTCGCTCCGGCTGCCACCATCGTCTGCCGCGCCGCGGCATCCGAGCGCCGGACCCGTCACACCGGCCGTCACCCATAGTGCGACCATATGGCCGCCATACGGTGACGGCACCCCGGACCGGGCGTCTCAGGCACCGAGCCCGGTGAAGCCTCCGACGATGGCTCCGTAGCCGATGTGCGCGAGGACGGTGACCGCGGGAGTGCTCGGTCCGTAGTTGAGCATCAGGAAACCGGGTGGTTCCAGAAGGGCCACCTCGGGGGCGCTGGTGAGCGGGCTGCCCATCCGGGGGTGGACGAGCGGCAGGAGTACGCTGACCAGCGCCGTGCCGGCGAACAGGCCGTGCAGGAGACCGAAGAGGGCGCCCAGCCACCAGCCGGCCATGCCGATCGCGAGGAAGACGGCGTAGTACATGAACGCGAAGATCTCGCCGTTGAGGAAGTGCATCAGGTAGCCGACGGCCTTGGCGCGCGTGCGGTTGACGGTCACCGCCGTGCCGAGCAGGAACGGCAGGTCCATGCGCGTCAGGCGCATCTCGCCGGCGGCGCGCAATGCGGTGGTCAGCACCAGCGTGCCGACGAACGCCCCGGCGGCCGCTCCCCACGCGCTCACCCGCCCGCCTCCTTGCCGGCGTCGTCGATGGCGCAGGCGGCGCTGATGAGCGCCAGGTGGCTCAGCCCTTGGGGCAGGTTGCCCAGGAAGTCACCGGTGGCCGGGTCGATCTCCTCGCTGTAGAGGCCCACGTCGTTGGCCAGCTCGACCAGTTCGTCCATCAATGCTGTGGCCTGGGCGAGCTGTCCGGTGCGGGCGAGGGATTCGGCGAGCCAGAAGGAGCAGGCGAGGAAGGCGCCCTCGGAGCCGCTCAGGCCGTCTTCGCCGCGGTAGCGGTCGACGAACGGCCCGTGACGCAGTTCCTGCCCCACGGCGGTGATCGTCGCGCCCATGCGCTGAACGTCTCCGTCGTAGCCGTAGAGGTGGCCGAGGAGGACGGCGGCGTCCAGGTCCTCGCTGCCGGCGGAGCGCACGTAGCAGTTGCGGCGTGGTGAGACGCAGCGGGTTTCGATGAACGTGGCGATCTCCTGGCGGGCGGACCGCCAGCGGGCCGCGTTGCGACCGGGGATCAAGCGCTGCTCGGCGAGGTGTGCCGCGCGGTCGAGCGCCACCCAGCACATCATCTTGGACTGGGTGAAGTGGCGGGGCTCGCTGCGGACCTCCCAGATGCCCGAGTCGGCTTCGTGCCACGTGGCGCAGACGAGGTCGGCGAGTTCCGCGAGGCGCCGGGCGACGTCCGCGTCCAGCCGTCCGGCGGCGTGTGCGTACAGCCAGGCGGTCTGCATCAGCTCGCCGTAGGTGTCGAGCTGTGTCTGACGGGCGGCCGCGTTGCCGGTGCGGACCGGCGACGAGCCCCGGTAGCCCTCCCACGGGAGCGCCTGCTCCCTGGTGTGGGCGCCGCCGTCCAGCCGGTAGAGGACCTGCAGGCGGGGATGGGTGAGGTGGGAGGCGTGCATCAGCCACCAGAAGTAGCCGTGCGCTTCCGCGGGGCAGCCGAGCCGGAGGAAGGCGGCCAGGGTGAAAGCGGAGTCGCGGACCCACGAGAAGCGGTAGTCCCAGTTGCGCTCGCCGCCGACGTGTTCCGGCAGCGAGGTCGTCACCGCGGCCGCGACCGCGCCGGAGGGGGCGAAGACCAGCATCTTCAGGGTGAGCAGGCTGCGCATCACCGCCTGATGCCACCTGCCGGTGTAGATCCGATCGTCCGCCCAGCGCCGCCAGGCCGCGCACGTACGTTCCAGGCGTACGTCGCATTCGGCGCGGGCGGGCAGGACCAGCGGCTCCTGATGGGCGAACGGCATGGCGATCACGGCGCTCCCGCCCGGAGCCGTGAGGAAGCTGCCGCTGATCGAGTCCCCCTCGCACCGGGGTTCGCCGGCCTTCCAGGCGCATACGGCGAGCGCGTCCGCACCGGCTGTGGCCACCGGCACTCCCGCGCGCCGGACCAACCGCGTGGTGCGGGTGCCGTAGCCGAATCGAGGCTGCACCCTCCACCGCATCGGCACGGCCCCGGACACACCGTCGACACGCCGTTGCAGCTCGCGCATCGGGGCGAGCGCGAGCTCGTCGTGCAGGGTCAGCGCGTCGGTTACCCGCGCAGTGCCCTGCGGGGTGACGAAGGTCGTCTCCAGGACGTTCGTGCCGGGCAGGTAGCGGCGTTCGCTGCGGTACGGCACCGCCGGTTGCAGGAGGAAGCGGCCGCCGCGGTCGGCGTCGAGCACGGCACCGAACACCGCGGGCGAGTCCAGATCCGGCAGTCCGAGCCAGTCCACCGACCCGTCGCGGGCGACCAGTGCCGCGGCCCGGCCGTCGCCGATCACGGCGTAGTCGCGCAGCGGTACGTAGCCACCGGCCCGCGGGACCACCGGGCGATGGCGATCGGCTCCGGAAGCAGATCCCACGGCTTCAGCCTCTCATCGGGCCTGCTCGCTCGCTCCCGCACCCGCTGACCGGGGTTCCGGGCGATCCGAGGAGGCAGGGCACGGGCGGGTGGTTCCGTGAGGCTCCACCCGCCGGAAAGGACTTCAGTGCGCTTCGCGGCTGTTCACCGCCGCCGCTCGGCGTGGTAGTGCTGGGCGAGCCGCGCCAGCGCGACGGCGCCGAGGAGCAGTCCGAAGTCGCGCAGGGCGACGTCGTAGTGACCCGGGATGGTCAGCAGGTTGACGATGATGCCGGCCAGCCAGCCGGCCACCAGCCAGCCCCCGAAGCGCGGAGCCAGCGCCACTACGACGCCGGCCACGATCTCGATCACGCCCACCGCGTACATGGCCGCCTGGGCGCTGCCGGGAACGACGTCGTCGATCCACGGCGCGAGGTAGGTGGGCCAGTCCACGAGCAGGTTGGTGAACTTGTCCAGCCCGAACAGGATCGGCGCCACCGTGAAGCCGGCACGCAGGATCACGAACGCCTGGTAGCCGGGGTCGGTGAGCATCCTCCGCCGCGGGGCGGCGGAGGTGGTGCTTGTGATTGCGGAGGACATGGCCCCCTCCTTCTATCGACAAGGTTCATTAACAATAGAAACCCCGCTCAGCTCTTTAGTCAATGGCTGTGGGTTTTACACTGGTCTCGTGGACACCCCGAAGGACGTACGCGACCCCGACGTCTCCGATATCTCCGACGTTTCCGCCGTCTCCGCCGTCGCCGACATCTCCGCCGTCGCCGCTCTCGACGAGCCGACCCGCAGGAGGCTGTACGACCACGTGGTGCGCCAGCCCGGCCCCGTCAGCCGCGACGAGGCGGCGGCCGCCCTCGGGCTGGCGCGGCAGACCGCCGCGTTCCACCTGGACCGGCTCGCCGGCGAATCACTGCTCGACGTCGTCTACGAGCGCCGCAGCGGACGCTCCGGACCGGGCGCGGGAAGACCGGCCAAGCTCTACCGCCGCTCGGCGAAACAGGTCGCCGTCAACCTGCCGGACCGCCGCTACGAGCTGGCCGGACGGCTGCTCGCCCGAGCCGTGGAGGAATCCGACGCCACCGGTGAGCCCGTGCGGGAGGTGTTGCACCGCAAGGCCGAGGAACTCGGCACACAACTGGGCGGGCAGCACCGGACGGACGTCTTCGACCTGCTGGAGCTCTACGGCTTCGAACCACGCCGCGAGGACGATGTCATCGTCCTGGCCAACTGCCCCTTCCACGCGCTGGCCCGGGAACACACCCAGACGGTGTGCGGCATGAACCTCCACCTGCTGCGCGGTGTCCTCAGCGGCCTCGACGAGGCAGGAGTGGAGGCGTGCCTGGCGCCCAGCCCCGGACGGTGCTGCGTCCTGCTGCGACCGGCCGCCGCCCCGCTCTGATGACCCGGCGCACGCGCCGAACGGTGTGCGGTGTGCGGTGTGCTCACTTGCGGTGGATCCGATCGACTCCGTACCACTGCGACACGCAGGCTGCGGCCCAGTCCCTCTCGTAGTCGGACGTGAAGAAGGGCTCGGCCAGGCCCCCGATGTACAGGGGCCTGTAGCCCACGTCCGCGGCGCCCCGCGCCGCCTCGGTCCGGATACGGGAGTCCTGGGCGTCCCAGGCCACGGCACGGGTGGCCGAAGCCGTCGTGAGCTGCTGCACGCTCGGGACGAGCACGGCCACCGAGGCCAGCGCCAGGGCGCTCGCCGCCACGATGGCGGTCGACAGGATCACGGTGGTGTTCCAGCGGCGTGCCAGCAGGCGCCCGCCCCACTGTCCGAGCAGTGCTCCGTAGGCGCACAGCGCCAGTTCCATCAGTACGAGATGACTCGTCCAGGCACGGGCGTACGTCCACCCGGACGGGCCGTACCCGCTGCGCAGGCCCAGCACCACCGCGAACGATCCCAGCAGCACCACGGGTACGGGGAGCAGCGCCAAACCGATCAGCGTTTTCCGCGGGCCGGCCCGTCGCGGTTCCCGCTTCCCGAGCGCGGCAGCACCGAGGCTCGTCCCCAGACCCAGGAGGACGCCGACGGCGGCGGCTCCGAGGTAGGCCCACTGGCCGGTGACCGCCTCCCACATGTGCAGCCAGCCCTCGAAGGTGCCCCTGAGTTCGCTCGCCGACAGCATCGATCCCTTGTCCGGCTGCTGCGCGCGGCGCCAACGGGCGCCCGGGGACGTGTAGAGCACGACGAGGCCGCATACGAGGCCGAAGCACCAGAGCAGGCACCAGGTGAACGGGTACCAGTTCCGCGCCAGCTTGAGGCGGGGCAGAGCCAGCAACCCGACTCCGGCCGCGAGCAGGCCGCTGACGAGCGCGAACGGCTCGCTCAGGGTGCCGAGCGCGAAGCCGATGAAGAGCGCTGCGGCGAGGCCGCCTCTGCGCACGGCGGCGCGTGGACTGCGGGCGGTGCGGATGCCCAGCACGAGCGCCCACAATCCGATGACACTGGGAATGGTGTGCGAAATCGTGGCAGGAGCCCAGAGCAGCACTTGATAGCTGCGCGTACCGGCGTAGTAGAGCAGGGCCTGGATGACCAGGGAGCAGGCGACCAGGAGGAGCACCCGGGGGGTTCCGCCGAGAAACCGGATGAACTCGTACCCCAGCAGGACCAGGCCGAGCGTGAAGGTCACGGCGATCACCAGGGGCAGGATCTTGGGTCCGGCCAGTCCATCGCCATAGACGACACCGCTCAGGAAGGCGTTGGCGATCCTGCCGTTCTGGGTCGTGTAGTAATCGGACGTGATGCCGATGATTCCCAGATCACGGGATTTCCAGGCAGCGCACCAGTCATCGGACGTGGGCCGCACGTAGAGCCCGAGGAAGCATCCGACGGCGATCAGGGCACCGGCAGCTGCCACAAGAGTGCCGGCCACCCCTGACAGAAGCCGGTGGACGAGGGGACGACGACCTTCGCGCTCGCGCTCGCCCTCGGTCGCAGCAGTTCTCATTCACCAACCCTTTGCAGCGAGGCGCGGTCAGATAAACGGCCAACGTGCCCGCCGATTCCGCATGTTCCGCCGCCACCGGCATCCGAGATACGCCGCCAGTGTGCCACGGGAGACCACGCCGGCCGGCCCGCCAGGGCAGCTGCGCACCCATGTCGCTGTTCGCCGCCGCCCCCGTCGTGCTCCTCTCCAACAGGACCGCCGCCGAGGGCATTTCCCCGTGCACCGCCAAGGGCGCACATATGTCGGACAGAGCAACGCACCGTAGTGCGGTTGCCGCCTGGTCGCCTGGTCGCCGCAGCCTCTACCCGATGATCCGCCGCGGGGCCGGTCCCTACGGCAGCCGTCCCCCCGTGGAGGCCGGACCCCCGCGGCCGGCCAGCACGGTCGTTCCGGGTTGGACCGCTCGATGCCAGGGGGACGGCGACCGGCTGCCGAACGGCTCGGATCCCGCCGGAACCGTGGTGACGTGCAGCTCGGCGTCCAGGCCGAGGGCGGCCGCGACGGACGTGCCGGCCCACTCGGCCACGCCTGCCGGAGCGCCCGTGTAGAGCATCCGGGACTCGCTCCAGGACGGCGGACCGTCCGTACCGGCCATGCTGATGGTGCCCGCGCCCGCACGGCCTGCGAGCAAGCGGCCCGCGACGCCCACAGCGCCGTAGCCGGCCTGGCCGCCTGCCTCGGCGACCGGGGAGAAGACCGGCGCGGGCCCTCCCGCGGTGGCCAGGCTCGTACCGACGGCGCCCGTGCCGGGTCGACGGAAGTACAGGCGGACGCCGTCACCGTCCGGGCTGACCGACAGCGGGCCCGTGGTCGACGGCAGCCCGGTCGGGAAGGGGCCGCCGAGCGGGGCGTCCGGTGTCGGCTGGACCCAGGCCAGCACGGTCCCGGCCGTCGCCGCGTACACATGACGCCGCCCCGACCCGTCGGTCGCGGTGACGGGATCGCCCTGGAGACCGGCGCCGCCCAGAGCCTGCCACGCACCGAACGCGCCGGCCGGGGTCGCCTGCGCACGGGCGTGCAGGGTGCGCCTGGAATCCCGTACGTACACCGTCATGCGGCCCGTTCGGTCCACGGCCACGGTCGGTCCGCTGATCGCCGAGGTGCCGGACCTGTCCGTCGTATCCGGGGTGCCCAGCGACTGCCACGGGCCGAATGTGGCGTCGGCCGCGGCCTGGACGGCGTACACGATGTCCCGGCCGTAGCCCTGCGGGGTCGTGCCCAGGGTGGTGCGGACGCCGAACACGGCGATCCTGCCGTCCGGGAGCCGGACCGCCGTCGCACCCGCGTCGATGCCGCCGCCGGGGAGGAACCGGGGCCCCTGCCAAGGGGCCTGCGGGCCGCTGCGCGACCAGTACGCCATCCGGCCGTCGAGAACGGCGAAGGCCCACAGCCTGCCGGAGACGCTCTCGGTCATCCAGGAGGTGCTGTCGCCCCGGCTGTAGCGAATGGTCTGGCTCCAGCCGGCACCCGCGGGCCGGGTCGCGGTCTTGCGGTCGCCGCAGCCGGCGGGGCTGCCGCACCAGTTCTGGTGGTCCATCCAGGCGTAGGTCTTGAGGTAGCCGAGCTTCTCCTCGGCCGTCCGCGGGTCGAGCGTCGGAGGCAGCGAGCTGTTGGGGTAGCCGACGTAGTTCTGGACCGAGAAGTGCGGCCGGTTCGTGGACTTCGTCGCGTAGCGTTCGGCGGCGGCCTGGACGAAGCGGGCGCCGTACATGTGGTCCTGGTGGTCCAGGAAGGCGCCGCCGCCCTCCGCCCTGCCGGGCGTCGGGTCCTGCGTCCGTATCGTGGTCGGCTGGTACATCGCGAAGACGTTCGCGATGGCGTCTATCGCCTGATCCTTGGTGTACGAGAACGAGTGCTTGACCGGCGTCCCGGAGGTCAGCTGGGCGCCCAGGGCGGGTATTCGGCCGTCCCACAGGCCTCGGAGGCTGTCCGGGTTGTCACCGGAGATGCTGCGGGCCTCGCGCAGCTGCATCCAGACGAGATTGACCTCGGGCCTGGCGACGAGCACATCCAGCTCGGCGCTCCCCCCACCGACGGTGGGTATGGACGTGCGCTTCCAGGCGCTGGTGCGGACGCCGGTGGCCATCTCCGCGTAGGCGGCCCGTATGCCGTTCTGCCGGGCCTCCGCGTAGGCGGCGCGGTCGGCGGGACGCGCGGTGTCCTCCAGGTGCGGGCTGTGGGCCTCGTTCCTGCCATCGGACTCGCCGGAGGTCAGGTAGACGGTGGCGACCTTTATGCCCGCCGATATGGAACGGCTCAGGTCGGGGTTCATGAAGAAGAGGTCGTCATCAGGATGGGCGACGACCTGGAGGACCGAGCCCTCGGTCACGCTCGCCTTCACGCTCGCGCTCGCACCGACTACGGACTCGGGGGCGGCGGCCGGCTGCCGCGCGGGCGCGTACCCGTAGGCCCAGGTCGTCACGCCGACGGCGCCGACGCCGGCGACGGAGAGCGCGGCAAGCGAGGCCGCGAGGCGGGTGCGCCTGGCCATGGACATCTGCAACGCCTTGAGAGTCGTTCCGGTACGGAAGTTCGCCTGGGAGGTGAGTCGGTGCCCCGATGGCTCCACTGCTTCCGGAGACGACCGCGGCCGATTATGCCCCAGGTGTGTGCGGCTGACACACCATCAAGGGGCACAGTGGAGTAAATCCCCCTAAACAGGACATACAGGTAACTTCTGCATGTTTACTGGCGTTTGACGGGTCGCCCGGACGCCGTACGGGGCGGGCCGGCCGACTCGGGTCCGCCACATCGCCGGTGGCGAGGTGAGCGGACTCACACAGGAGGACGAGCCTCCGAGGTGACCCATCTCACATGGGCCGTGTCGGCTCGACACAGGCAATGCCCTAGTGCTGTGGCCGGAAAGGTTTGCCGGGGCGCGGCGTCCGGTGCGGTGCGTCGCAAGGCGGAGGACCGCGGCTCGTACTGGA
This sequence comes from Streptomyces sp. NPDC028910, assembly GCF_055564955.1. Lineage (NCBI taxonomy): Bacteria > Bacillati > Actinomycetota > Actinomycetes > Kitasatosporales > Streptomycetaceae > Streptomyces > Streptomyces sp. NPDC028910. Next base: position 38,351 of record NZ_JBVHVF010000011.1, read on the forward strand.
CGTACTTGCGCGGCCACATCGCTGTTGCTGTGGAGAGCGCGGTCCTGGTAGCCGAGGGCGAACGACGTCACCGTCCTCGTCTCCTGGCCCGCTCGGAAGACGAAGAGGAGCGCGGCGATGGCCGCGACCCCGAGGGCGTAGGTCTTCCAGCTCGTGCGGGCAGTGCGCATGGTGGCCCCCGTGTGCCTTCACATGGCTCGAATGGTGTGGTCGGCGATTCGGTTCTGCCCTGCGCAGTCGCTGAACTCCCGCTTCCTGTAGGGCCGTTACGGACTCAGGACGTGAAGGTCACCATTCCGTCCAAGTGGCCGTGGCCCGTCCACGCGGCCGGGGGCATCGTGCCCAAGTGCCGGAACCGGAGGTGCCGTTGAAGTCGGTGATCACCGTTACGCCGATTCCCCCGATGACATGCGCTGCCGAACGGCGACGTGATCCGCGCGGTTCGCCGAGAGATCGATGTCCTGGAGCCGTGAGTTCCTGCGGCTGTAGAGGAGATAGACGGCCAGAGCCAGGGCCAGCCAGCCTCCGAAGAGGAGGTAGGTGTCGAGCGGCAGCTCGTAGATGAGGTAGCCGCAGGCCAGGATCGACAGGACGGGGACGACGGGGTAGCCGGGGACGCGGAAGCCGCGGTCGAGGCCGGGGGCGGTGCGGCGCAGGATCATCACGCCGAGCGAGACGACGGCGAAGGCCGCGAGGGTGCCCATGCTGGTGAGGTCGGCCAGCAGGTCGAGGGGGAACACGGCCGCGAGGAGCGCGACGAAGCCGCCGGTCAGGAGGGTCGCGACGGCCGGGGTGCCGGTGCGCGGGCTGACCCGGCGGAAGGCGGGCGGCAGCATGCCGTCGCGGCCCATGGTGTAGAGGATGCGGCTCTGCCCGTAGAGCACGACGAGGGTGACGCTGACGAGGGAGAGCACCGCTCCGGCGGAGAGCAGGATGGCGGGCCAGCCGGCCCCGGTGATGTCGCCGAGGATGGCGGAGAGTCCTGCCTGCTGTCCCTCGAAGGCCGTCCAGGGCTGGGCGCCGACGCCCACGACGGCGACCAGGATGTACAGGGTGGTGACCACGATCAGGGCGCCGACGATGGCCAGGGGCAGGGTGCGGCGGGGGTCGCGGACCTCCTCGCCGGCGGTGGAGACGGCGTCGAGGCCGATGAAGGCGAAGAAGACGGTGGCCGCGGCGGTGCTGATGCCGGCCATGCCCATGGGGGCGAAGGGCTGGAGGTTCCCGGAGTCGAAGCCGGTGATGCCCACACCGATGAACAGGACCAGCACACCCAGCTTGACCAGCACCATGACGGTGTTGACCAGGGCCGATTCCTTGGCGCCTCGGACCAGGAGCAGGCAGCACAGGGCCACCAGGACGACGCCGGGCAGGTTGACGTATCCCCCGGCGCCCGGCGGCGCGGATATCGCGTCGGGCATCTGGAATCCGAAGAGGCGCCGGGTGAGGTCGTTGAGGTACTGCCCCCAGCTCACCGCGATGGCGGCGCCGGATACCGCGTACTCCAGCAGCAGGCACCAGCCCACGGCCCAGGCCGCGAACTCGCCCAGGGTGGCGTACGCGTAGGAGTACGAGGAGCCGGACACCGGTACCGCCGAGGCCAGCTCGGCGTAGCAGAGCGCGGTGAGGGCCGCGGCGACGGCGGCGAGGGCGAAGGACACGATCACGGCCGGCCCGGCTTCCGGAACCGCGCTGCCGAGCAGGAAGAAGATCCCGGTGCCGATGGTGGCGCCGATTCCGATCATCGTCAGCTGGAAGGGACCCAGGGTGCGGCGCAGACCACCGCCTTCCGACTCGCTCGCGAAGGTGTGCAGGGGCTTGCGTCTGAGGAGCTGCTGGCGCAGCGTCGGCCGAGGTGGCATCGGAACTCCTTCAAGGGGCGGGCCGGCGGTGAGGGCCGTCGTGGGAGGGCGGTTCTGGGACCGGGCAGGTGCCCGAGCGGTGTCAGTCGGTCTCAGGGGAGGTCGCGGCGTGTGAGGTCGCCGTACGTCTCCCGGCGGACCACGGCCCGCGCCTCGCCGCCCTGGCAGAAGACGACGGGCGGCCGCAGCGCGCCGTTGTAGTTGTTGCCGAGGGAGAAGCAGTAGGCGCCGGTGGCCGGTACGGCGATCAGGTCGCCGGGGCGCGGGTCGCGCAGGGGGACCGCGGCGCTGAGCGTGTCACCGGACTCGCAGTGCCGGCCCACCAGGTGGTGGGGCTCGCCGCCGCCCACGCGGGTGGCGACGGTGGCTTCGAAACGCTGCCCGTACAGGGCGACTTCCAGGTTGTCCGCCATCCCGCCGTCCACGGCGGCGAAGACCGGCTCCCCGTGCTTGACGGTGACCACCCGGTAGAGCGTCACCCCGGCTTCGGCCACCATCGACCGGCCGGGCTCGATGATGATTTCCGCGTCCGTGGGCAGCACCTTGCGGGCTGCCCCCACGAGGGCGTCCAGGTACTCCTCGATGGTGGGCGGGTGATCGCCGTAGGTGTAGCGGGCGCCGAGACCGCCGCCCAGGTCGTAGACGGCGAAGGTCCCGAGACCGGCGACGGCCTCCACGGCGCGGGCGAAGGGGTCGGTGTCGAGGATCTGGGATCCGATGTGGACGTGGACACCGTCCAGCCGCAGCCGGTCGCTCCCGCGCAGCCGGGAGATCGCCTCCCGCGCCCGGGGCAGGGTCAGGCCGAACTTGGATCCGTCCTGCCCGGTGGAGACCGCGGCGTGGGTGTCGGGGCGGATGCCGGGCGTCACACGGACGAGCACGGGCTGCTCACCGGTGACGATCCGCTCCAGCCGGTCGATGTCGTCGAGGTTGTCGATGACGATCAGCCCAGCCCCGGCTTCCACCGCCATCCGCAGGTCCGTGTCCGTTTTGGCGTTGCCGTGCACCACCAGCGAGGCCGGGTCTACTCCGCCGGCCAAGGCCAGGGCCAGCTCGCCACCGCCCGCCACGTCGATGCTCAATCCCTCCTGCGCCAGCAGCCGGTACACGGCCGTGCACGGGAACGCCTTGGAGGCGAACGCCACCCGTGACTTCGGCCAGCGGGCGGCGAGACCGTCCGCGTACCGGCGGGCACGGTGGCGCAGTGCTGCCTCGTCGACGATCAGCGCCGGAGTGCCGAACCGCTCTGCGAGCTCGGTCGCCGGACAGCCGCCGATCAACAGCTCGCCGCCAGGAGTGAGCGCCGTGCCCGGTGGAAAGAGGCCGAGGAGCGCTTCCTGGTACGGCGGAGCGGCTGGTGCGTGCGCGACGGACATGATCTTCCTCCAGGGTTGGGATACGGCCGCCCCGAGCTCTTGGCCGGCCGCTCGCACCATGCTGGAGGCCGCCACCCCTCCCCCGCCTTGGCGCGATCGCCTACGATCCCGCCATGACGTGGTCGGATCTGACAACCTCGGACAACGGCGGGGACGGTACCGGCGAGGAGCTGTTCGCCCTCGCCGACGCCATCGCCGCGGTCATCGGCGGTTCCGTGGCCATCGAGGACCTCGACACACGGGTCCTCGCTCACTCGACGCTGCCGGGCGGGCGCATCGACGAGCTGCGCCGCCAGGGCATCCTCGGCCGGCGCGTACCCGACCAGACCGGCCCGCAGCGCGAGGGACAGCTGCTCCAGTACCGGGAGGTGCTGGCCGCCACCGGCGTCGTACGCCTCCCCGCCCTGGCCGACGCCGAACTGCCGCGCGCCGCCGTCGCCATCCGCGCGGGAGACCTCCCGCTCGGCACGATCTGGGCGATCGAGGACCACACCCCGCTCACCCCTGACGGGGAGCAGGCCCTGCTGGACGGTGCCCGGACAGCCGCCCTGCACATGCTCCGCCGCCGCGGCGCCGCCGCGCTGGAACTCCACGCCCGCGGCCAGGCACTGCGAGCGGCTCTGGACGGCACCGCACAGGCGCGCGAGACGGCCTACCGCCTCGGCCTGCCGGCCGGCGCACCGCTGCTGCTGATCGCTTTCGCCCCGGTCGGCGCCTCCCCGCAGACGCAGGCTCTGCTCACTCGGTTGGGAGGGGACCTGGGCCGGCACTGGGCTGCCGTACGCCCCTCGGCCGCGGTCGCCACCGCTCCCGGCGCCGTCTACACCCTGCTGCCCAGCGAGGATCCGGAATCAGGACGGCGCCTGGCCGCCCAGGCTCTCGCAGCCGTCGCCCGGCCCCGCACCCGGCCGCTGCGTGCCGCCCTCGGTGAATGCGCCGCGGGGCTGTCCGAGCTGGCCGAGCTGCGCGCGGAGGTCGACGACGTACTGCGCGTGACCACCGCCGATCCCGAGGCACCTGCGGTGGCGGCCCTGGCGGACGTCCACGCCCGGGTCCTGCTCGCACACCTGGCGGACGAACTCGCCCGCCGGCCGAGGCTGCGCCACCCGGGCATCGAGGCGATGCTCGAACACGACCGCACGCACCACACCCTCTACGCGTCGTCCGTGGCGGCCTGGCTGGACGCGGTCGGCAACATCAGCGAAGCGGCAGGGCGCCTGACGATCCACCAGAACACCCTCAAGTACCGTCTGCGCCGCAGCCGCGAACTCTTCGGCCTGGACCTGGACGACCCGGATACTCGTCTCTCCAGCTGGCTCCAGCTCCGCGCAGCAGCCGGCGACGCGGACCGCTCCCCGTCCCGGCCGTAAGGGATCCGGCGGACAGGCTCGTACCCGGCGGTGGACGTCAGGAGGTGCGCGGGGCCACCAGGCCGGATTCGTAGGCGAGGACCACGAGCTGGGCCCGGTCACGGGCATGGAGCTTGGTCATGGCGCGGTTGATGTGGGTTTTCGCGGTCAGCGGGCTGATCACCATGCGGCGCGCGATCTCGTCATTGGACAGGCCCCGCGCGACCAGGACGACGGCCTCGCGTTCGCGGCTGGTCAGCTCTTCCAGCCCCGTACCGGTCTCGGTGGGGAGCGGCTGGGTGACGTACCGGTTGATCAGCTTGCGGGTGATCGAGGGTGCGAGCAGGGCGTCGCCGCGCGCGGCGACGCGTACGGCGTGCAGGAAGTCTTCCGGCACGATGTCCTTGACGAGGAATCCGGCGGCGCCGGCGCGCAGCGCGTCGAAGACGTACTCGTCCAAGCCGTAGTTGGTCAGGATGACGACGTGCACCCGGGCCAGGGCGGGGTCCGCGGCGATGCGCCGGGTCGCCTCGATGCCGTCGACGACCGGCATCTGGATGTCGATGAGTGCGATGTCGGGCAGGTGCTCCTTGGCGCGCTCCAGGGCCTCCTGCCCGTCGGCGGCCTCGGCCACCACCTCGATGTCGTCCTCGAGGTCGAGGAGTGCGCGGAATCCGCTGCGGATGAGCGGCTGGTCGTCGACCAGCAGGACACGGATCATGACGCTCGTTCCACGGGAAGTTCGGCCTGGACGGTGAAGCCGCCCTCGCTGCGCGGTGCTGCCCGCAGGTGACCTCCGAGGGCCGTGACGCGTTCGCGCATCCCCAGCAGCCCGATGCCGGGCTCCGGGGCGATGTCCGGCCTGGCCCTGCCGTCGTCGTCGACCTGTAGGGCGAGGGCGTCAGGCCGGTAGTCGATGCGGACCGACGCCGAAGTGGCGGCAGCGTGACGGGCGATGTTGGTCAGCGACTCCTGGACGATCCGGTAGGCGGTCCGGCCCACCGCGGCCGGCACGTCGTGGCGCTGTCCCTCGATCGTCAGCGTCGCCTCCAGACCGGTTCGGCCGGCCCGCTCGACCAGCTCCTGGATGTGGTCGAGCCCGTGCGGCGGGGTCGTGTCGTCGTCGCGCAGCGCCTCCAGCGTCGCTCGCAGCTCCCGGGCCGCCTCACGCCCGGCCTCCCGGATCGCCAGCAGCGCCTCCGGTACTTGTTCACCCCGCTTGCGGGCCACGTGGACGGCGGCTTCGGACTGCACCTTGATGACCGAGATCTGGTGGGTGAGCGAATCGTGCAACTCCCGCGCGATGTGCAGCCGCTCCTCGTCGGCGCGGCGCCGTGCGGTCTCCTCGCGCGTGCGCTCGGCGTCGTCCGCCCGCCGCTCGGCCTGCCGCAGTGCCTCGCCCGCGGCGCCGGCCGCGATCAGCCAGGCGATCTCCAGGGCGCCGCGGGCCTGTGCGAACGCCTCCCCCGTGTCGTGCAGGCCCGACGCCAGGGCGGCGAGCGGGAGGGCGGCGAGCACGGTCACGCTCGCCGCCACCGTGACGGTGCGGTGCCCCGCCCTCATGGCGGCGTACACCGCGAACAGGTAGGCGACGGCCGGCACGTCGAAACCGGCCGCCTGGTAACCCACCGCGCACAGCCCGGTGACGGCCAGGACGGGAACCGGAGCCCGGCGGCCGGCGGCCAGCGCCAGGCCGCCGGCTGTCAGCAGCGCGTAGCCGAGCAGGTCGAGCCTCGTGGCGGAGTGCTGCCCGGCCAGCCCGGTGACCAGCAGTGTCGCTGCCACGCCGATGGCGATCGCCCAGTCCCTGACACCGGCGCGAACACCGAACCGTCCTTTGCCCATGCGCGCACCCTAGCCGGACGCCGGCGCGGGCGAGTCCCGCTCAGGGACGAGCGGACGGCTACCGCGTACGCAGTACTTTCGCGGTTCCCGCAGCGTCCGTGGTAGCCGGGTGCGCCACCGGCGGCAGGGCGAAGTGCCTGCGTCCGCCGGACGACCGGCGGGGGGTCCGGCGGACATGCTCAGGAGGCGTCCAGTCGTCGTACGAAGAGAAGGAGCACGTCATGTCCGTTCGTCGCCTGCTTGCCGCCACCGCGGCCGCCCTGCTCGGGGGTCTCGCTCTTGCCGCACCGGCGGCCGCGCACGCCTCGGCCCAGCCGGTCGCCGCCGGTTTCTACGACTTCGGCCTCGGCCGACTCGGGGCCACCACAGGGGCGTTGCTGGGGCTGGCGGGCGTGGTCATCGCCGCGTTGGCGCTGGCCCGCCCGGCCGGTCGTCTCGGCACCGCCAACGGGTCACTCGGGGCCGTGGCGGCCATCGCGGCAGGGCTGGTCGGCATGGCCCTCGGTGGGCTGGTCGCGGCCACTGCCGACGGTGGTCTCGGCACGGGCAACGGGCTGGGCGGTGCCTACGTGGCCATGGTGGTGGGGCTGATCGGTGCGGCCCTCGGTGGGATGGCCGCCGCCCGCTCCCGCCGCACAGGCTGACCTCTGGCCGGCGGCGCGATGTGGCGCGCGGTCGGCCAGGCGGCGGCTCCGTGACAACGCGGCCCGTTCCGGGCGCGCGTGTCACTCCGGATCGTTCCGGATGCCTTGCGCGACGCTCCCCCGACTAGCTTGTCGACGGCGCCCGTCAGAGACCAGTCCGGAGCCCGGGGAGCAGCGATGCCGACGACCGCCACCACCGACCGCCCCACTGCCACCGTGCTCAGGCATCAAGAGCGCAAGGTGCTCGCCGCGGTCGGCTGTGGCCTGCGGGACGACGAGATCGCCGCGGCCCTCGCCATCCCCGAGGACGCCGTGGCCGAACTTCTCGCGCGGATCCTGGTGACGTTCGGTCTGCGCGACCGGGCCGCCGCCATCGTCCACGCCTTCGACTGCGGCCTGGTCGTCCCCGGACGTGGTCCCCGCACGCAGTCGCGGAGCCCGGTGCCGCGGACCGCCGGCGGCCGAGCGGCCGGACCGAAGGTACGGATCTCCGTGCTCGGACCGCTGCAGGCATGGCGGGACGGGCGGCCCCTGAACCTGGGGCATCTGCGCCAGCAAGCCGTGCTGGCGGCGCTGGCGCTGTGCTCGGGGCGGACCCTCAGCCAGCAGGAACTGCTCGACGACGTATGGGGGATGGAGCCGCCGGTCGCGAACGTGGTGCCGGTGTACATCTACCGGCTCCGCAAGACCCTGCGCATAGGGGACAGCCCGGACTCGGTCATCGAGCACGCCCGGCGTGGCTACCGGCTGGTCGCCGGCGCGGTCGACGTGGACGTGGCACGCATGGAGGAACTGGTCACCGACAGCGGGGCGGCCGATCGAGCGGGCGAACCGGCCGAGGCGGTCCGCCTGTGTGCCCAGGCGCTGGAGCTGTTTCGCGGGGAGCTCCTGGCCGGTTTGCCCGGGCCGCTCGCCGAACTGGAGCGGCTGCGGCTCACCGAGCGCAGGATCGCCATCGTGCAGCGGAAGGTGGAGTGGCAGCTGCGGCTGGGCCAGGACTCGGAAGCGATCGCCGAGCTGTTCGCCCTGTCCACGGCGCATCCCCTGAACGAGGCGCTGGCCGTCGTGCTGATGCGGGCGCTGTACCGCAACGGCCGACAGGCCGACGCGTTGACCGTGTTCGACCGCGCCCGCCGGCGTCTGTCCGACGAGCTGGGGGTCCCTCCGAGCCCGATGCTGCGGCGGACGCACCAGATGATTCTGCGCGGTGACGGTGCCGAAGCGTTCTGAGGACACACCTCACCATCTGTCGCCGGTCGCTCCCGGCCGGCGACAGATGGCGGAGGGACGAGCTCGCGCGACTACCAGTCGGCGGGGTGCCAAGCGCCGTTGTACCACGTCTCGTTGGCACTGTCGTTGTGGTGATCCATGTTGAAGTCGTGGGGGTAGTTGTTCACGTGGTTGCCCGGGTAGGTCCAAATGCCGGCCGATTCGTCGCAGACGTAGTCCCAGTGACAGATCGTCTTGACGGGCACGTTGCCGAAGAACTTGTCAGCGCCGGCGAGCGGAGCGCCGACGAAACCGCCGAACGGCACGGCTCCGCCGTTGGCACCGGGAGGGGCCTGGCGCTTGGGGTCCGCGATGAGAACGGCGTTGACGTTGTCGAACGTCTGCCAGTTCTCGGTGACCCAGATGTGCACCACCGCGGCGCCCAGGGAGTACCCGCCCATCTTGACGTGCTGGCCCGGGCACGCGGCACGCTGGTTCCGGACCAGCCGGTTCAGCTCGTTGACGCCCGCCCGGGCGCTCGCGCCATTGGGAATCTGGGTGGGGTACCCGACGTGCTGCTGGATGTTGCCGGTGAAGCCGTCGTTGTTCCATGAGCTGCCCGTGCCGCCGACGACGATCGTGTAGGTGCCCCCGCACGAAGCCGCCGCTTGCGCCGTGGACCCCTGTGCCACCGAAAGCCCTGCTGTCAGCAGAAGTCCGGCCAACGCGGCAGTCATCCTCTTTGCTCGCATTCGATCCTCCCCATGTAGTCGGCATGTAGTCGGCCCACGCGTCCCTTTCCCGATGCGGTACGCGGTCGGCCGAGGTCACCGGACGACAGTGGCAGCGGCCGATGACATCCCGATGAAACGCCCGGGATCGCTCAAGGCGGGTACTCCGGCCAGCAGTTCGGCCGCACGTGGGGGGTGGCTGCCGATTCCATCGGCATTTCATCGGTGCCTTCTACTGTCGGCCGCCGACGACCGACGGCAGCGGCCGACTCCTACGTTCCGCGCACGTCACTTCACGACGGAAAGGCACACCATGGCAAGAACCGGCTTATACCGCGTGTTCACCGGACTGGCCGTCATGGCCGGTATCTGGGCGTTGCTCATCGGGATGACCACCTCGGTCTCCATCGCCCAGGATGCCCAGCACGGGCCTGTCCCGGGCCCCGGCGATGACCGGTCCGGTGTCTCCCGGTATTTCAGTGGCCCACAGGGATTGGCCATCCCGACCGAGCCTTGTGATCCGGCCGGCCCTTCGGCCACCGACGGCATCATGGCCGACCAGCTCAACCCGCAGCTGCACGCGAAGATGGCCGGTTACCTGAACGCCTACAAGGTGTCCTGCGCGCGGATGGTCACGCAGGCGGTGAAGGACCGGGGGCTCAACCCGAGAGCCGCGGCGATCGCCATCGCCACGATCATCGTGGAGAGCAGCATGAACAACTACTCCCAGGCCGTCGACTACACCAGCCTCGGGCTGTTCCAGCAGCAGGACTGGTGGGGTACCCGGGAAGAGCGTCTGAACCCGGCCCACGCCACCAACGCCTTCCTCGATGCGATGGAACAGCAGTATCCGGGCGGCTCGTGGAACAACGAGGCGATCGGCGAGGTGTGCTGGCATGTTCAGCGACCGAGGGAGGACCTGCGCGGCCTGTACGCGATCGAGGCGGACGACGCGACGCTCATCGCCAACGCGCTGTGGTCCGGTACGGGCGGCGGCCCCAAGCACCCGTACGCCTCGGGCCGGGTGGTGTCCGGGCGGTCCGCGGACGGGCGGCTGGAGGCTTTTGCCGCCGGCGCCGATGGCGTGTATCACTCGTGGCAGACCGCGGTGAACGGCAGTTGGTCGCCGTGGCGGTTCGTGGGTGGTCCGCGCAGTGCGCAGCTGGCGGCAGCGTCCAATGCGGACGGCCGGCTGGAGTTGTTCGCGCTGTCGGACAGCACGTTCGATCACATGTGGCAGACCGCGCCCAGTGCGGGTTGGTCCGGCTGGGAGAACTTCGGCACCGGAGGGTACCGACTGGCAGCGGGCAACAACGCCGACGGCCGCATCGAGGTGTTCGCTTCCAATGCCGACGGTGTGTTCCACCGCTGGCAGACCGCGCCCAGCGGCGGCTGGGCCAACTGGGAAGGCGCCGGCGGTGGCCCGGCCAATGCGCGACTCGCCATCGAGAACGCACCCGACGGGCGACTCGAAGTGTTCGCGCTGTCGGACGCGACGTTCGAGCACCTGTACCAGACCGGCGTCAACGGCGGTTGGTCCGCATGGGAGAACTTCGGCGGCGGCGGACACGCCGTCACCGCCAGCTACAACCAGGACGGCAGGCTCGAGGTGTTCGCCTCCAACGCCAGTGGTGTGTTCCACCGCTGGCAGACCAGCCCGAGCTCGTGGTCGGACTGGGCGGGGACCGGCGGAATCTCCAACGCCGAGCTGACCACCTCGCGGTCGGTCGACGGCCGGGTCGAGGTGTTCGCGATCAACGCCGACACCGCGAGCCACGCCTGGCAGACCGGCCCGAACGCGTCGTACTCGCAGTGGGAGACCTTCGGGAGCGGTGGCACCGGGATCGGCGCGGGCAACAACGCCGACGGCCGCATCGAAGTGTTCGGCACCAGCCACGCCGGCGTCTATCACCGGTGGCAGACCGGGTTCACCTCCTGGTCGCAATGGGCCTGGCTGAACGATTCCGGCCCCGCGGTCAACTAGCGGGGCCGCGGTCAACTAGCGGGGCGCGCCCGACAGAGCCGAGCTAGTGCTGTGACCGGAAAGGTTCACCGGGTCACGGCCCCCGGCACGGCACCTCGCCGCGTTGTCGGACCGCGCAAGTACGTCCAGTACGAGCCGCGATCCTCCGCCTTGCGATCCACCGCACCGGACGCCGCGACCCGGCAAACCTTTCCGGCCACAGCACTAGCCGACGCGCTCGCGCCTGTCAGTCCGTAACCTTCCGGGGTCTCCCGGCCCCCACACCGTTGCTACCTTCCAGACCGCCCGTTCGCACGGGTCACCGCACGTCCGTCCCACCCACCCCGAGATCGCCAAGGGCAGGAGCATCCCGTGCTTCCCGGACTATCCCGACGCGCACTGAACTGTGTCCTCGCGGCGGCAGCCGCCCTCCTGCCGGCGCTGGTTGCCACGACTCCGGCCGCGGCCCGGACCGGCGGTTTGGCCGCGGCGTGCCCGGCCGGCGGTATGGTGTCCCAGCACTTCCACAGCGGCCACAACGGCGTGGACATCGCCAACGACGTCGGGACGCCGATCCACGCCGTGGGCGACGGTGAGGTGACCATCTCCGGGTACACCGGCGACTACGGCCAGTGGATCCGCGTCCTGCACCCCGACGGAAAGATCTCCGAGTACGGGCACATGTCCCGGCGGGACGTTTCCGTCGGCGACCACGTCGCGGCCGGCCAGCAGATCGCCCTGATGGGCAGCGAGGGGAACTCCACCGGCCCCCACCTGCATCTGCGGATCTGGGGAGACCGGTCCACTTCCTACGGCATCGACCCCGAGGCCTACCTCGCGGAGCGCGGCGTGGTGCTGCCCTGTACCCCGGGCAGCGGTCCACGGCCCAGGCCGTTGGTGTATCCGGCGGAGTCGGGGCGGGTGGTGTCCGCGCGGTCGGCGGACGGGCGCCTCGAGGTGTTCGCCGCCGGTGCCGATGGCGTGCACCACGCCTGGCAGGAGCAGGCGAACGGCAGCTGGTCGGCCTGGGAGCCGCTCGGCGGACCGGGCAACGCCGAGCTGGCCATCGCACCGAACGCGGACGGCCGCCTGGAGATGTTCGCCGTCAACGGGAACACCTTCCAGCACCGCTGGCAACTGTCCCCGTCGGGCGGCTGGTCGAACTGGGAGACCTTCGGCGGCGGCGGCAAGGACACCGCGGCCGGCGTGAACGCCGACGGCCGCATCGAGGTCTACGCCTCCGGACCGGTCGGGCTCTTCCACAGGTATCAAGTCGCCCCGAACGGCGGCTGGTCCGACTGGGAACCCACCGGCGGCGGCCCCGCCGACAGCCGTGTCGAGATGGCGAAGTCACCGGACGGACGCCTGGAGGTGTTCGCCCTCAACGGCACCGCCTTCCAGCACCAGTACCAGACGGCTCCCAACGCCGGATGGTCCCCGTGGGACACCTTCGGTGGCGGCGGACACGACCTGACCACCGACCACAACGCCGACGGCCGCCTGGAGGTCTTCGCCTCCGGCCCGGTGGGGGTGTTCCACAAATACCAGACCGGTCCCAGCAGTTGGTCGGACTGGGAGCCGACCGGCGGCCCCGCCGACTCGCAGCTCACCAGCGAACGCACTCCCGACGGCCGCGTCGAGGTCTTCGCCGTGAACGGCGACACCGCCATGCACACCTGGCAGACCGCCGCCAACGCCCCCTTCACCGAATGGGCCGCCTTCGGCACCGGAGGCACCGAAGTCACGGCGACCGCCAACGCCGACGGCCGGATCGAGGTCTTCGGCACCAGTCGCGCCGGCACCTACCACACATGGCAGACCGGCTTCAGCACCTGGTCGGACTGGACCTGGCTCCGGGACACCGCCGGCCCCGCCCTCGACTGACCCGCCTGCGACCGCTCTGGAGGGACTCATGTTTCCGATCAGCAGACGGAACCTGTTACGGGGTGTCGCGGGGGCGGGCGCGCTCCCGCTCCTGGGCGCCGGCCGGGCCGTGGCCGCGCCCCCCGAGGACCCCGCGCCCCCTCAGTGGGTCGGCGCGGGACCCTTGGCGTACGTCTACGACCCGTCCACCTCCGCCGGCCCGCGCTATCTCAACGACCACACGCTGATCAAGGCTCAGGGCCGCTGGCACCTGTTCGCCATCGTCGGGGACAGCGCGCCGCGCGGCGAATCCCCCGACAGCACGGCGGAGATCTCCTTCGCCCACGCCTCCGCGCCGAGCCCGCACGGGCCGTGGACCTCCCACGCCGACGCGCTCACCGTCGACCCGTCCTATTTCGGCGAGGAACACCTGTGGGCGCCGCACGTCGTCGAGGCGGGCGGCAGGTTCTGGATGTTCTACGCCGCGGGTGGCGAGAGCGGTGCGGCGATCAACCTCGCCACGTCGGCCGACCTGTTCACCTGGACCCGCGAGCCGTCCGGCCCGCTCTTCCGGGGGCTCGCGGCGCGTGACCCGATGGTGCTGCGGGTCGGCGGCGAGTGGGTCATGTACTACACCGACCTCGCGGGCGCGGGCGGCCACCATGTCGTGGCCTACCGACGTTCCGCCGATCTCTTGCACTGGAGCGATCCGGGCGTCGCGTTCACCGACGCGAGCACGGACGCGACCGTCTCGGTCACCGAGTCGCCGTACGTCGTCGAACGCGGCGGCTGGTACTACCTGTTCATCGGACCGCGGGGCGGCTACGAGGGCACCGACGTACTGGCGTCCCGGAACCCGTTCCGCTTCGACCTCGCCGCATACGCGGGGCACGTACCCGGTCACGCCGTCGAGGTGGTCGCCGACGGGGAGACGTGGCACGTCAGCGCCGCGGGCTGGTTCCGGCACGGGCTGTACGTGGCGCCCCTGTACTGGCGGGACACGCCACCGCCGTGGCAGAGCCCGGACAATCCGGTGGCCGGCCTCGACGTCGACGGCCGTCTCACGGTGTTCGCGCTCGACGCCTCCGACCGCTCGATGCTGCGGCGCGTCCAGGTGGACCCGTACACCGACACCTGGGCGCGGTGGGAGCCCTTCGGAGGGCCGGCCGGTGCGGTTCCCACGCTCGGCCGCAATGTCGACGGCGGGCTGGAGGTGTTCTCACTCGCCCCGGACGGCGTCAACCTGCACCACAGGGTGCAGCGGCCGGACGGCGGCTGGCACGACTGGGAGGAGTTCGGCGGCCCGGCCGGCGCCGCCCCTGCCGTCGCCCGCGACGCCGACGGCCGGCTGGAGGTCTTCGCCCTGAGCCCCGGCGGCGCCTCCGTCGCGCGGCGACGCCAGTGGTCACCCGGATCTCTCACCTGGGACCCGTGGGAGCCCGGCTTCGCCGGACCCTCGGGCGCGCCACCGGTGGTCGCGGCGAACGCCGACGGCCGGCTGGAGGTCTTCACCCTCTCGCCCGGCGGCTCCGGGATCCACCACCGGTGGCAGGAGGCCCCGGGCGGCGCCTGGACCGCCGCATGGCGCCGCTTCGGTACCGCGGCCGGCGCCGCACCGCGGGTGGCCGGGGACGGCAGCGGCCGGCTCACCGTCGCCGCGATCGGACCGTCGGGCGTGGGAACCTTCGCCCGGCGGCAGGCCGTGCCGAGCGGTGGCTGGGACGAGTGGCTGCCGATGTTCGGCTGGAGCGCCGCCGCCCCGGCGTTCGCCGCCAACGCCGACGGCCGCCTGGAGGCGTTCTCCCTGACGCCCGGCGGCGCCCGGCTCGGCCACCGGTGGCAGATCGCCCCGGGCGGAAGCTGGGATCCCGGCGGGGAGTTCGGCGAGCCCGGCATCCGGCTCGCCTCCACTCCTGCGGCCGCGCTCGACTCCATCGGGCGGATGCACGTCTTCGCCGTCACCACCGAGGGCCGGATGCGGACCCGCGTCCAGGCCCGGCCGAGTGGCGGGTGGCGGCCGTGGACGGCCTTCGGCGATCGCGCGGTCGCACCCCTCGTGTCGGGCAGCCCCGCTCTCTGAGCGCGGAGTTCGGATCTCGCCACGTGAACGGGGAAAACGGTGGTTCGATCGCGCTGCAAACCTCCCGAACCGCCGCTTCGCCCCTCAGTACACGGTGACTTTCCCCACCTTGCCGGGCGCGTGACGAGGCATCCGACCCCGGGGCAGGAGGGCGGACTCCGCGCTCCGGCCTTCGACACCGGCAGGCCGTCTCCCCACACTTCTGCGTGAGATCTTCGGCCGATCCGCCCGGCCGCGGGCCCCGAAGAACGCGGGGCGGCTCCAGGAAGCCTCCTCGCGCCGCCGGGGCCGGCAGCCCGCCCCGCCGGTGGTCACGGCCGAAGTGGCCGAAGTACGCCGGTGAACTCCCCTGATAGATGAGTATCGTTCCGCTCGTCCGACAAGTGATACGCGTGGAACAGGGGGAGCGGTGAGCGGCGTAGTCGTCCATCTGCCGCAGGGAAGCGGCGGCGCCGACGGCGGCGCGCCGCGCGGTGACGCGGTGACGTTACGGCTCGGCCCCGGCGAGGTCGCCCGCTTCGGACGGGGCTCGACGGCGGTCCCCGTCGAACTGCGCCTCGCCGACCCGGCGATCTCCCGGCTCGCCGGGGAGATCCGCGTGACCGACGACCACTGGCAGCTGACGAACCACAGCACCACCCACAGCTATCTCGTGGAGAATCCGGAAGGAGCAGGGGAATACCTGAGGGTTCCGCCGCGACGGGTCGGGGCTCCCATCCCGTTCGAGTTCTCGCGCGTGGTGCTGCCCACCCGCGGTGACGTCGCCGTCTCCTTCCAGGTGTTCGCGCCCGACCACGTCTATCTGGACCCGGAGGCCCTGGGCGTCCCCTGGGGGAACCGCACGGTCACCGCGTACTCCCTGGACGAGACGGCCACGTACTTCCTCGTCCTCGTCGCGCTCTGCGAACCGCGCCTGCGCGACCAGTCCCCCGTGGCGGTCCCCACCACACCCCAGATCGTCGAGCGGCTGCGACGGCACGTCACCTGCGGCACGCTGACCGCGCGGGCGATCAGCTCGCACATCGACTACCTCGCCGAGGAGAAGCTGCGCATCGGCGTCCTGGACACCGGCGAGCACGGCAAGGGCGACCGCCGCAACGGCAAGCGGGAGCAGATCGTCGGGCTCGCACTGCGGTTCGGGCTCGTACGGGAAGAGCACCTCGCGCTGCTGCCGCCCCTGACGGGGGCCGGCAGGCGGGAGCGGCAGCCCCAGCGATGACACCGCCGCACGGCGCGGGCTGCACCACGGAGTGCGACCGCACGGACCTGCTCCCACCCGGCTACCAGGTGGGAGAGTGGGTGGTCACCGAGCTGATCGGGTCCGGAGGCTGGTCCACGGTCTACGCGGCGCGGCCGGCCGGCGGGCACCCGGACCGGACCGGCGGGGCCCCCGCGGGCCCGCCTGCGGGCCCCACCGACGTCGCGCTCAAGATCATGCCGACGGCCGGGCTCGCGCCGCGCCAGGCGCGCAGGATCGTGGAATCCGCCCGCCGCGAGGTCGAACTCGGGCGCAGGGCGGGGCATCCCCGGCTGATCGGGTTTCTGGAGACCTTCGTCCTCGCCGCACCGGACCTGCCGTCCCTGGACGGCGCGATCGTGCTGGTCATGGAAAGGGCCGCGGGCAGTCTGCGGGAACTCGTCGACGCCAGCGTGCCCGAGGCCGATCGCGGCCCGCTGATCGCGGGAATCTGCGAGGGACTCGCCCATCTCCACCGGTCGGGCTGGGTCCACGCCGATCTCAAACCGGAGAACGTCCTCCTGGGCGCGGACCGCTCCGTGAAGCTCTCGGACTTCGGCCTCGCCACCGAGCTGACGGGGACGCACGGGTACGCGCCTCCCATGGGCACCCTGGACTACCTCCCGCCCGAGCGCTGGAGGGCGCCCCTCGGGGAACTCGGCGTGCAGGTCCGGCCGAGCGCCGACATCTGGGCCCTGGGCATCGTCATCCACGAGGTGTTCGCGTCCGGTGGCTCACCGTTCTCCGGCGCCACGCCCGTGGCGCGGGGCGCCGCGGTCCAGGAGTACGGCGCGGGGCGGGCCCCGCTGCGCATGGACCACGCCCTGCCACCGTTCTGGCGCGCGCTGGCCGCCGACTGCCTCGCCCCGACCCACGCGGCGCGCGCCCCGCACACCGCCGAAAGCCTGCTCGCCCGCATCCGCGCCCAGCAGGGGAGGGGAGGGACGGGGGCGGGTCGGCTGCGGGGCCGGGCCCGCGCCGCCGTCCTCGCCACCGCGCTGTGCGGGATCGCCGGCGCGACCCTGTGCGCGGACGCGGTACGGGTGGGCCCGTCCGCACCGCCCGGCCGTGCGGGCGCGGCGCCCGGCGCCGTCCGGGTGTTCAACGCGGAGCGGGGCTGCCAGGAGCGGGTCGACCGGGACCCGCAGTGCAGTCTGGGCCTGGCGGTCGATCCCCTCAAGCCGTACGCCGCGGACAACGTCGTACCGACCCGGGTGTGGCACGGCGACGTCCTCGCCGCCGACTGCCGGTTGGACGACGGGCAGCCCATCATCGACGAGGAGGGCCTGCGCTCCACCCGCTGGTTCCGCGTCCGTCTCCCGCCCGGCTCCGTGCCTCCCGCGGCGTGGCTGCCCGCCGTACGCACCAAGGAACGGCCGACGCTGCCGGGGTGCCCGCACCCCACGGCCGTGCGCTGACGCAGGACCCTGACGCAGGACCCTGACGCAGGACGCTGCCCACGACGCCCGGGAACCGCCTCTACCCCGCGCTGTGGACCCGTACACCGCCGACGTACGTCTCCACGGTGCGGACCGTGTGCAGCTCGGTGGGGGCGATGGCGAAGGGGTCGCGGTCCAGGACCGCGAGGTCGGCGAGCCGGCCGGTGGCGATCACTCCGGCCTCGTCCTGGTGGTTCACCCATGCCGAGCCGGCCGTGTACGCGGCCAGGGCGTCGGTGAGGGCGAGCCGCTGCTCGGGGAGGAACGGGGGGCGCAGATCCGGTTCGCCGAGTTCCTCGGCCCAGACCTGCCGGTTGACGGCGACGTGGATGCCGTGCCAGGGGTCCGGACTCGAGACGAACCAGTCGCTGCCCGCCGCGAGCACCGCACCAGCCGCGTGCAGGGCGCCGAACGGGTATTGGCGCCGGCCCCTTTCCTCGCCGAGGAAGGGCAACGTCAGCTCGTCCATCGCGGGTTCGTGCGCTGCCCACAACGGCTGCATGTTCGCGGCGGCGCGCAGGGTGCGGAAGCGCGGGATGTCGTCGGGATGGACCACCTGGAGGTGGGCCAGGTGGTGGCGCAGGCCGGTGTGGCCGTGGACGGCCACGGCCGCTTCGAGCGAGTTCAGCGCCTCGCGGACCGCTCGATCGCCGAGAGCGTGGAAGTGGATCTGGAAGCCGTGTCCGTCGAGGGCGATCACGGCGTCGCGGAGCAGGGCGGGGTCGACCATGGAGATGCCGGCGTTGTCGCCCGGGCAGCCGCAGGGGTCCAGGTAGGGCTCGAGCATGGCGGCGGAGAAGTTCTCCACCACCCCGTCCTGCATGATCTTGACGCTGCCGGCGGTGAAGCGCCGGCCCTGAGCGGCCTTCTCACGGCGGGCGAGCAGCGAGTCGAGCTGGCTGAGGTCCTGGTCCCGTTCCCACCAGAGCGCGCCGCGGACCCGGGCGGTCAGCGAGCCGTCGGCGTCGCAGGCGAGGTACGTGTCGAGCGGATCCGGGAAGCCCGCGTACGCGCCGACGAGCGCGTCCTGCCAGCCGGTGATCCCGAGCGAGTGCAGCAGGTCCTGGGCGGCCAGGAGTCCGGCGCGGGCCTCGGCCGCCGAGGGGGCCGGCGCGAGCGTCCCGACCAACGTCATGGCGCCCTCGTGCAGTACGCCGGTGGGTTCGCCCGCGGCGTCGCGTTCGATGCGGCCGTCCGCGGGATCGGGTGTGTGCCGGTCGATTCCGGCCAGGACGAGGGCCCGTGAGTTGACCCACGCGGAGTGTCCGTCGCGGACCGGGAAGTAGGCGGGCCGGTCGGGGAGGATGTCGTCGAGCCGGTCGCGGTGCGGCAGGCCTCCGGGGAACGCGTCGAAGGACCAGCCGCTGCCCTGGATCCAGGCGGCCTCGGGGTGGGCGGCGGCGTAGGCGGCGATCGTGGCGCGGTACTCCCGGGCGGTACGGCCCGGACTCAGATCGCAGCCGAGCATGCCGATCCCGGCGATCAGCGGATGTACGTGTGCGTCGGTGAACCCGGGCTGCACGAACCGGCCGCCGAGGTCGGTTACCTCGGTCCGCGGACCGATGTGTTCACGGATCTCCCGGTCCGTGCCGAGGGCGGTGATCCGGCCGCCCGTGACGGCCATTGCCGATGTCCGGTGGCGTACCGGGGAGGCGGTCCAGACGGTGCCGTTGAGGAGGACGAGGTCTGCGTGGCGCATGTGCGGGCTCCGGTGGGTGACAGGTTGGTGAGGTACTGGTGACAGGTGGGGAGATGGCGACGCGTGGGGTCTGGGGGGCGGGCGTATGCGCGTCCGCCCCCGCGGTGGCGTGCTGGTCAGCCCCCGGCGGGGACCGGTGCGGACGCGGGCGCGAGCGGAGCCGGCGGCTGCGTGAAGTAGGCGGCCCTGCGCCGGTAGCGGGTCCACGCGGCTGCGGGAACGCCGAGGGCGATGACGGTCATGGGCAGTACGGTGAGGAAGCGCCCGTTCTCCGCGTCGAAGGCCAAGTGGTCCACGGATGTCCACTGTTGGTAGGCGACGAGGCCGCCGAGCAGGAGCAGGGCAATGCCGCCGAGCAGCGGCAGCAGGCCCACGACGAGCGCGTCGCGGATGCGGCCGCGCAGTTCGTGGCGGAAGGTGACGACGCAGGCGATGCCGCCGACCCCGTACATCAGCGAGACGAGGATGCCGACCGAGTTGACGACGGCCACCACCACTTCGGACAGCGGGCCGACCGCGAGGCCGGCGAGCGACACGCCGACGGCGAGGGCCGCGATGCGCACGGTGGAGGTGACCGGCGTGCCCCAGGCGGGATGCAGCCGGGTCCAGCTCGTGCCCAGGACACCGTCGCGGCCCATGGCGAGCGTGAGCCGGGCCCCGGCGATGACGCTCGACTGCATGCAGGCCACGGTGGCGAAGAGCATCGCGGCGAGGGCGGCGGCCGCGCCGGTGGTCCCGTAGAAGGTGCGGGCCAGTTCGGTGACACCGGACAGCGGATCCGCGAGCTGTTCGGGCTTCAGCGCGTGCAGGAAGCCGGTGGCCGAGAAGAGGAAGAACCCGGTGGTGACCAGGATGGCGATGACTCCGGCACGGCCCGGGGAGCGGGCCGAGGTCGACTCCTCGACCACCGAGAAGGCACTCTCCCAGCCCCAGAACATGTACGCCGCCATCACGGTCGCTCCGAGCAGAGTGAGGGTGTCGGGGAAGGCGAACGGCGAGAACCACGCGGCGGAGACGGGGGCCGCGCCGCCCCGGGCGAAGGCGGTGATCACGATGCCGGTGACCACGACCGCGGAGATGCCGAGCAGCAGACTCTGAACGGCGGTGGCGCCCTTGACCCCCCGCAGCGCGCTCAGCACGATCAGGACGCTCCACACCAGGCCGGTGACGGTGACCGCGAGCGGGTCGTGCGGGGAGACGGCCCCGACTCCGGCCCCGACTCCGGCCTCGGCGAGCAGGCCGAGGGTGAACTGCCCGGTGAGCTGGCCCGCGTACGACAGGAACAGGATGTTGGTGGCGACTGATGTCCACCCGGTGAGGTAGCCGGTCCATGGACCGAGCGCCCGGCGCACCCAGACGTACGCCGTGCCGCAGTTGGGGTCGCGGGCGGCGAGCCGGGCGTAGGCCCCGGACACGGCCAGGATCGGCAGGGCCGCGAGCAGGAAGGCGGCGGGCATGGCGGTGCCGGCGAGCGCGGCGAGGAAGGCGAGGCCTATGCCGACGCTCACCGTGGGGCTGATGTTGGCCAGCGCGATGACCACGCCGTGCCGGGTGCTGAGGGTCTTGCGGAAGGCGGTGGGCGCTTCACCGGTGGCGGGTCTTCCCTGGTCCATGAGCAGCACTCCTCGGTTCTGGGTGCCCCGCAGACAACCGCTCGCCGCACTATTTTGTCAACGGTGTGGGTAAAAGATCTCCGGCCGGGCGGCAGGGCTTGCGGAAGCGCTGTCCGGCCTGTTCTGATCACCCCATGGCAGTACGAGGAAGAGGCCGTCCCCCCAAGGTCGAGCTGGACCTGCGGATCATCGTGGACGCCGCGCTCGCGCTGACCGACGACGAGGGCGCGGCAGCGCTCAGCGTGCGGCGGCTCGCCGCCAGACTGGGCGTCGACCCCTCCGCCCTGTACCGCTACGTCAGGGACAAGGACGAGCTCCACCTGGCCCTCGCCGACCGCCTCTTCGAGGAGACCCTGACAGGGTTCGAACCCGCGCAGAACTGGCGCGACACGCTGCGCGACCTTGCGCTGCGCACGCGGGAGACCGCCCTGCGCCATCCCGGCGCGGCGGTTCTGGCCACCTACCGCACCACCCGCCGCCCGGCCGAGATGCGGATCGTCGAACACATCCTGGCGGCCTTCGGCCGAGCCGGATGCTCCCCGGCCGTGGCCGCCGTCCTGCACCGGGTCTACGGAGACTTCTCCTTGGCCTGGGCGGGGATGGACGCGGCGTTCGAGACGCTGGACGGGGCTGCCCGGACGGGCGACGAGCAGGCCTGGACCCGCGAGTACCCCGCGGCCGACCCCGCCGCCTTCCCGGCCATCGCACGCAGTGTGGCCCACATGGGCCGGCTGGACGGGACGACGGTGTTCCTGGCCGCCTTGGAGACCTTGCTGGACGGGCTCGCAGCGCGGATCACGGCGGAGGCCACGGGCGAGCGCCCCGACCGACCCGGCCGACCCGGCCGTTGAGGTGCGCGGTGTCGTTGAGGGCGGCGAGGACCCAGTACTGGTTTCCGTACCGGTCGTGGTGGTGCTCGAAGCGGGTCAGGCCGGCGTGGTGGGTTCCGAGGTCGCTGTGCGCACTCGTCTCGGTGGGGACTTGGAGGAGGAGGTGGTAGGCGGCGTGGACGGTTTCGCCGTGAGCGGCGAGCAGGACGTGCCGGCCTGCGTGGCGTTGCAGGAGGGTGGCCAGGTGGCCGGTCGCTCTGGTGAGGTAGTCGTTCCAGGTGTCTGATCCGGGCGCGTAGGGGCGGTCGGGATGTGTGCGCGGGGCTCCTTGGAAGGCGTCCTCGACATCGCGCCAGAGCATGCCGTCGGCTCGGCCGTGCCGAGGGCCGTCGAGCCCGGGGTCGGTGGCCAGGGGCAGGCCGAGGGCGTCGGCGAGGATCTGGCCGCTCTCCTGCAGGCGAAGGCGGGGGCCAGCGTACAGGGCGTCGAACGCGGGACCGGCGCGCTGCTGGTCCGCGAGTCGGGCGGCCAGCAGCTCGACCTGCTGGCGTCCGCGGTCGGTGAGCCCGGTGCAGGTTTCGGGGCCGCCGACGCGGCCGTCGACGTTGCACCGGGCTTGCCCGTGGCGGGCGATCGTCAGCCGCGTGGTGATGGTCATGGTGATCGCGTCACGGCAGAGCGGCGGCGAGCTTGTCGGCGGTACGCAGGGTCAGTGCGGCCAGGGTGAGGGTGGGGTTGGCGGTGCTGCCTGTGGGGAATACGGAGGGGCCGACCACCCACAGGTTGGTGTGGGCGTGGGAGAGTCCGTCCGCGTTGACCACGGAGGTCGCCCGGTCGGTTCCCATGCGGGTGGTGCCCATGGGGTGGCCGGCTCCGTTGTACTTCAGCGTCGGCTGCAAGGGTTCGATCTCCTCGGCGCCGGCGGTGTCCTCCATGTGCTGCCAGATGCGGCGGGCGACGGAGTGGCCGTAGGCCAGGGCCCGCTTGGAGTAGTCGTCGATCCTGTAAGCGATCTTGGGCCGGGGGATGTCGAGGCCGTCCCTCTCGTCCGAGAGGGTGACCCGGTTGGCCGGATCGGGAAGCTGTTCGGTGGAGTAGCCGATGCGCAGCATGCGGGTGACCCGCTCGGCGAGCTTCTCCCGTAGCTCTGTGCCGTAGTGCTTGAGCTTCTTGGCGTCCGGGTCCCACATCAGCTTGTCGACCGCCGAGCCCGGGGATTCGAAGCGGCCCCATCCGTCGTTGCCGATGGTCATGCGGAACGCGCCGGTGGTGCGCCGCCATGGTCCGTCGCGGAACGTTTCGATGCTGAGGGTGGACTGGGGGCCGCGGAAGGGGAAGACGGACTGGCCGAACAGGCCGACGACCTCCTCGGCGAGATGGTCCATGAGGTTGCGGCCGACCTGGTCGCTGCGGTTGTCCAGCTTCGAGATCAGCCACAGCTTCGGGGTCTCGATCGCGTTCGTCGCCAGCACGACGTGCGTGCCGTTGACCTGCTCCTCGGCTCGCTCGGTGGTCGTCCAGTCCCTGAAGACGACGGTGGGCGAGGCGTTGCCGGGCCGCGGCACCAGGCGGGTGACGGTGCATCCGGTGCGCAGCTGGACGTCGAGTTCGTCGCGGGCGCGGCGGACGTGGACGGACGCGTCGTACTTCGCGCCGGACGGGCAGATCGGGATGCAGCTGGAGTTGCCCTGACACGCACTGCGCCCCTGGTACTCCTGCGAGTTGCGGGCCTGGGGGGTGGTGAGCACGGTCACCGGGACGCCGTCGATCGGCGCGATGTCGGCCAGGGCTGTGCGCACGAGTTCGTCGCCGTAGCTGGCGGCGATGCCCGGCATCGGATAGTCCGTACTGCGCGGGGTGAGCGCCTCCCACTCGTACCGGTTGCCCGCGACACCGAGTTCGACCTCGGCCTGGGCGTAGTACGGCTCGAGGTCATCGTAGGTGAACGGCCAGTCCACGGCGATGTCGTACCGGCTCCTGAGCTCGAAGTCGGTGGGCAGGAACCGGGGGGTGTTGCCGCGCCACGCCCAGGTGCTGCCGCCGACCATGCGCTGGATGCCGCTCTTGAACAGGTCCGGTCCGCTCTCCACGTAGTAACGGTTCATGGCGACCGGATCACCGGTGCCGTCCGAGGAGGGCGCGTAGCCGAGCTTGTTGTTGGGCAGCGCCGCGTACGGGGAGGGCACGTTCTTGCTCGGGGAAACCTGGTAGGCGTCGACGAACGCCTCACGCTGGTCGTCGTCGATGTCGTTGTCGCCGGCGTCCAGGAGCAGGATCCGCGCCTGCGGCTTGGCCGTCTTGATCCGGCAGGCACACAGTGCCCCGGCGACTCCGGCGCCGATGATGACGACGTCATAGGTGGTGTCCATCAGGTCTCCTTGGCTCAGGGGTGCTGGGTCCAGTAGCCGTAGCCGCCCGGAACCGGGGCTGCGGAGATGGGGTGGGCGTCGATGACCTTCCAGACCAGCCCGGCCCGGTAGCGCGCGGGAGTGTCCGGCGCGTCCTGCGTGTTGTCGGGGCGGGTGAACTGCGCGGTGTACCAGATGGCGAGCGTTTCCCGGGCGACCCTGGCGAGCTTCGGGTCGGCGTTGACGGCGGCGAAGAGAGCCTCACCGGGATCGGCCTGGCCGGCGGCCGTACGGTAGGCGTCGATGAGGCGGTCCAGGTCGGCGGGGAAGTGACGGGCGAGGCGTTCGCGGTGCGCGTCGGCCGTCGCCGGGTCCAGCGGGTACTCGCCGGTGAGCAGCTCGGAGAGGGCGCGGAAGTCTGCGGCATGGGTCATGGCGGGAAGCCTCCTGCTCAGTTCTCTTCGAAGACGAGCCGCGGCCTGGCCTTGCCGGACGCGTTGCGTTTGACCTTGTGGGGCCCGCCGACGAGAGCCCGCTCGGTCATGTCGTCAGGGGTGAAGTGGACGGTACCCCCGTCCGGCCGGGTTCCGATGATGTGGAAAGAGCCCTTGATCAGCAGCATCGGCATGGCGACGTGACTCCCTTGGCGCGGGCGCGAAGACCGCAGTAGACATCACTCACCGTAACCATAGGGCCTATCTCATTCACTACGGGTGAAACCACGCGGGGCCCTGCTCGTGAGCCACTGAACGGAGTTCCACCGGCTCACGGTCGCTTCCGCGGTAGTCCTTCTAGACCCCGACGTCGTCCGTGCGGGCGGCGAGGCGGCCGGCCGCTTCGCGGCGGGACAGTCGGCGGTGTTCTCGTGCGGCCCACCTGCGGACCCTGCCGGGCTCCAGCGGTGAGCCGTGACCGACGTGCAGTCGGGTGGGGTCGAGAGCGAGCATCCTGTGCAGGCTGGCGAGGTTGGCCAGTGGGTCGTCGTGGAAGGGAGGGTTGGCCGGTCTGCCCGGGAGGAGGCCCATGAAGGAGTTGGCCACCAGGTCACCGGCGACGAGATCCCCGTGGTCGGTGAGGACGGAGACGGATCCCGCGGTGTGTCCGGGCGTGGGCATGATGCGCGCGTCGATCCCGAAGTCCTCCAGTCCTGTCTCACCGCGTACGAGTACGTCGGGTTCCAGCGGTTCGACCCGGACGTGCAGGTTCTTGTTCCTGGCCATGAGGCGGCCCATGGGCCCGGTGGGCAGGTACGGTTCGCGGACCCGGCCGGTGCGGAAAGGGCCGAGGTCCGCGATGTGGCCGGCCACCGGTGCCCCGGTCAGGCGGTGCAGTTCGGCGGCGGAGCCGAAGTGGTCGATGTGGCCGTGGGTGATGACGATCAGCGAGATGTCGGCGGGGTCCACACCGTGCGCGGCGACCTGCTCGTGGATCTTTCGCCCGCTGCCGGGTGTTCCCGCGTCGACGATGACGGGACGGCGGCCCAGCAGGAGGTAGGCGTTGATGCTGTGGCGGCCCATGACCGGGATGGGGATGACTTTGGTTCGGGACACGGTGTTCTCCTCGGTTGGTGGCGCCTGTCGTACGGGCACGCCGGCGGTCCGCCCCGCGGCGCTGTGCAGGGCGGTGGCCGGTCGGGACCGGCGTCGGGTTCAGCGGAAGCGGCGGCGGTATTCGGCCGGGGTGGTGCCCAGGCGGCGCCGGAAGGAGCGGTGCAGGCTTTCCACCGAGCCGAGGCCGCTGGCGGCGGCGACCTCAGCCAGGCTGCCGTCGCTCTCCTGGAGCAGTCGGCGGGCGGCCTCCAGTCGGGCGGCCTCGACGTAGGCGGCGGGGGTGGTCTGCGTACGCCGGCGGAACAGCCGGTTGAAGTGGCGCACGCTCAGGTGCAGGCGTGCGGCCAGGGCTTCGGCGGAGAGGTCGCCGGTGAGGTGCTCGCCGATCCACACGCGCAGGTCGTCGATGCGTTCGCCGGCGGCGGGGGGCACTGCGAGCGGGACACTGAACTGGCTCTGGCCACCTGGTCGTTTGACGTACATGACCATCATCCGGGCCGTGGTCAGGGCGAGATCCGGGCCGTGGTCCTGGGCGACCATCGCCAGCGCCATGTCCATCCCCGACGTGATGCCGGCGCAGGTCCACACACGGCCGGTGCGGATGAAGATCGGGTCCGGGTCGACGGTGACCCGCGGGTGGGCCGCGGCCAGCTGGGGGGCCGTGAGCCAGTGGGTCGTGGCGGACAGTCCGTCCAGCAGGCCCGCGGCGGCCAGCAGGTGTGCGCCCGCGCAGATCGAGCCGACCCGGGCGGTCGGGGGCGCCGCGTCACGCAGCCAGCCGATGACCTCGTCGTCGAGGAGCGGCTCCACACCGTCGTCGCTCACTTCGACCGCACCCGACACCAGGAGGGTGTCCATGTGGTCGCGGGCCTCGTCCAGCGTGAGGTCGGCGATCAGCCGGACACCACTGGACGTGGTCACCGGGCCGCCGTCGGCCGTCGCGATCCGGACGCTGTAACCGGGACGGCCGCTGCCCCCGACGCGCGTGGCGACCGAGAACACCTCGGCCGGACCCGTGACGTCCAGCAGCTCGACCCCGGGGAAAGCAGTGATGACGACTCTGTGCGGCGGAAGCATGCCCTGATCATTTCCCGACGCTTCCATGTCCGCAATGACGAGGTTCTGTCAGATCAGGACCTGCGTACCGCAGTTCACGCGCGCCCCAGGTGCCCACGAGCAGCTGTCAGGAACCCGCCGGCTTGTGAGGAGTCAGTCGCTGGTAGGCGGCGCGGGCGTGGGCGATGCGGGCGATGGCGGTTCCGGTGGCCGCCGCCGCCAGGAGGCATCCGAGGCGGCCCAGGTCGTAGCCGGCGGACCAGGTCAGTTCGCCCATGGGTGGCGTGGCGAAGCCGTTGAGGGCGAGCCAGCAGACCAGGGCCGTGCCCGGTGCGGCGATGAGCCGGGCCCCCGTACTGAGAACGGCACACAGCGCGGACAGCACGAGGAGGTCGATCGTGGGGTCGCCCTGGCCGTTGAGGTAGTTGAGGGCCGTGACCACGACGAGGGCCACGACACCTGCGGCTGCCCAGACCGAAGGGGTGGCGACGAGGCGGGGCACAGGCCGGATGCCGGAACTCAGACGCCTCCACTGCATCACGCGATTCCTCCCTCGCACGCGGCCCCCGCCCTTGGAGACCTCCGCCATGATGCCCGAGCCGGGGAGAACGGGCACGGACGAGGATTCAGCCGACGTCGGCACGGCAGATCCGCCGTCGAACCATGGCGTTGCACCGCCTGCTCAGCAGGAGCAGCGACATCTTCCACCGCCACGCACCCTTTTCATCCATTCGGGTGGTTAGCGAATCGATAGGGTGACGGCGCGAGGTGTTCCGGTCCGCCGGTCCGCCGGTCCGCCGGTCCGCCTCCATCTGCCGCCTACGACACCAGAAAGCTGGGGGTTTGCCGTGCCTGTTCCCCGCGTGAGCCGTACTCCGCTGCCGGGCATAGGGGTTCGTTACGACCTCACCACTCGTGAGCATCGCCGTCTGTCGGTGATCGCCCACCGCGACGGTGCCCGGACGCTGAACGCCTACCGGCGGGACGACCCGGACGAGTGCGCGCTGTCGGTGAAACTGACCGGTCGTGAGACGGAAGCGCTGATCGACGCGCTGATGCCCTCGCACCACAGCCCCAACCTGCTGTCCACCACCGACCTCGGTCTGGTCGCGGAACGGATAGAACTGGCGTCCACGTCGCACTGGAACGGGCGGGTGCTGGGCGAGACGCGGATGCGGACCGAGACCGGCGCGTCCATCGTCGCCATCCTGCGCCGCTCCAGCGCGATACCCTCACCGGCTCCGGACTTCCGCCTGGCGGGCGGGGACACCCTGATCGTGATCGGCACCCGCGAGGGCGTCGAGGCCGCCGCCGCGATCCTCGGCCGGGAGTGAGCTGAATGCACTCCTCCGCTGTCTTCCTGATCGAGTTCGGCGCGATCATCCTCGGCCTCGGCCTGCTGGGGCGCTTCGCCGGACGCTTCCAGTTCTCCCCCATACCCCTATACCTGCTGGCCGGCCTCGCCTTCGGCAAGGGCGGACTCCTGCCGCTGGGCACGAGCGAGGAGTTCGTCGCGATCGGCGCCGAGATCGGCGTCATCCTGCTCCTGCTCATGCTCGGCCTGGAATACACCGCCAGCGACCTGGTCTCCAACCTCAAGACCCAGTACCCGGCCGGTCTCGTCGACTTCGCCCTCAACGCCCTGCCCGGCGCCGGCATGGCTCTGCTGCTCGGCTGGGGCCCGGTCGCCGCGGTCGTCCTGGCCGGCGTCACCTGGATCTCGTCCTCCGGCGTCATCGCCAAGGTGATGGGCGATCTCGGACGGCTCGGCAACCGTGAGACCCCGGTCATCCTGAGCATCCTGGTCCTCGAAGACCTCGCCATGGCCGTCTACCTGCCGATCATCACCGCCCTGCTCGCCGGCGTGAGCCTGGCCGCCGGCAGCCTCACCCTCGCCATCGCCCTCGGCGTCGCCGGACTCGTCCTCTTCCTAGCCGTCCGCTACGGCCGGGTCATCTCCCGCTTCGTCTCCAGCGACGACCCCGAGAAGCTCCTCCTGGTCGTCCTCGGCCTGACCCTCCTGGTCGCGGGCATCGCCCAGCAGCTCCAGGTCTCCGCCGCCGTCGGCGCCTTCCTCGTCGGCATCGCCCTCTCCGGGGAGGTCGCGGAGGGAGCCCACAGCCTGCTGAGCCCGCTGCGGGACCTGTTCGCCGCGGTGTTCTTCGTCTTCTTCGGCCTGCACACCGACCCCGCCAGCATCCCCCCGGTCATCCTCCCCGCGCTGGCGCTGGCCGTCGTCACGGCCGGCACGAAGATCGCCACCGGCTACTGGGCCGCCCGCAGGGCCGGGATCTCCGTCAAGGGACGGTGGCGCGCCGGCGGCACTCTCGTGGCGCGCGGCGAGTTCTCCATCGTCATCGCCGGCCTCGCCGTCACCGCCGGCATCGAACCCTCCCTCGGCCCGCTGGCCACCGCCTACGTCCTGGTCCTGGTCATCCTCGGCCCGCTCACCGCCCGCTACACCGAACCGGTCGCCAGCTACCTCACCGGACGCCGCCGCCAGCAGCAGCAGCAGCAGCCCGAGGCACTGAAGCCCGGCCTGGTTCCGGCCCAGCCGCAGGCGATGGACGCGATGGACGCGATGGACGATTCCGGCACAGTCGGCCGCCCGTGAGCGACGAGGTCCGGGCGGCGATCACGGACGGGGCATGGTCCTTCCGCTCGCCGCCCTGACCGTCCACTCGGTACCGCTCTTACGAGGGGCCGTCCTTCGCACCGGGCGGACGGGTCGTCCCCAGGGGGACGACCCCGGCCAGGCGGGTCAGAAGCGGGCCGGCGAGAGCCAGGACGAAGACGTACGCGGTCACCAGCGGGCCGAGTGAGCCGTGCATCGTCCCGACGAGCCCCACGATGACCAAGGAGAACTCCCCCCGGGCGATCAAGACGGTTCCGGCACGCAGCCGGCCGCGTCGCCCGACGTGGTCGCGGCCGGCGGCGAACCGACCCGTGAGCACCTTCGTGGCCGCGGTGACGGCGGCGAGTGCGAGCGCCGCGGGCAGGACGGGCAGGAGGTCGCCGGGGTCGACGGACAGCCCGATGGCCAGGAAGAACACGGCGGCGAACAGGTCCCGTAGAGGGCTGAGCACGGCGCGGGTACGGATCGCGGTTTCGCCGGTGAGGGTGAGGCCTACGAGGAAAGCGCCCACGGCGGCCGACGCGTGGACGGCCTCGGCCAGGGCCGCGACGATCAGGGTGAGGCCCAGGACGCGCAGCAGGAGCTGCTCGGCGTCCGGGTGGGAGACCAGGCGGCCCACGTGGTGGCCCCACCGGTAGGAGACGGTGAACGCGGCGATGACCGCGCCCACGGCCGCGAGCACACCGAGGACCGCCTGCCACCACTGGCCGCCCGACGCGAACACGGCGAGGACCGGCAGGTAGAGGGCCATGGCGCAGTCCTCCATGACCAGCACCGACAGCACGGCGGGGGTTTCCCGGTTGCCCAGCCGCCGCAGGTCCTCCAGCAGCCGGGCGACGATCCCCGACGAAGAGATGTAGGTGGCGCCGGCCAGGGCGAAGATCCCGATGCCGTCCAGCCCCAGCAGCCAACCGGCCACCGCCCCCGGGGCGGCGTTCAGCCCCAGGTCCACCAGGGCGGACGGCACGTGCCGCCGCACACTGACCGCGAACTCGGGCAGCGAGAACTCCAGCCCCAGGGCCAGCAGAAGGAGGACCACCCCGATGGCCGCGCCCGTCTCGACGAACTCGCCGGCAGCGGGCACGGGCGCGATGCCGCCCTTGCCGACCGCGAGGCCGGCCAGCAGGTAGAGCGGAATGGGCGAGAGCGTGAAGCGCCGGGCCAGCGTCCCGAGCACGCTCAAAGCGGCCAGGATGATGCCCAGCTCGAGCAGCAGCGCGACCGGTGTCCGCACCGGGCTCAGCCCCGGATGATCTGTTCCACACCCGCGATGCCCTCGTGGGTCCCGATCACCACCAGCACGTCCCCGCCGCAGAGGGGCTCCTGCGGCGTGGGCGAGGCGATCACATCCTCACCGCGGACGATCGCGACGATCGACGCGCCGGTCCGCGTCCGCGCCCGCGTGTCTCCCAGCGGCCGGCCGTCGTACTCACTGCCCGCACGCACCTCGACCTGCCCGGACATCAGTCCCGGGACTTCCTTGGTCAGGTCGGCGAACCGCTCCGCGATCCGCGGCGCCCCCAGGATCTCCGCGACCGTGTCGGCCTCCTCACCGTTGAGCTGCAGCACCGGCCGGCCCGCGTCCGGGTCCTCCTCCCCGTAGAGGACCAGGTCGAATTCACCCGTGCGCCGGGCCACCACGCCGACCCGGTCACCACGGTGATTGGTGAACTCGTAGCGCAGGCCCACACCGGGCAGGAGAACCTCGGTGACATCCATTTCCCCATCATCGAGCGATGCCCGGGGGACGGCATGCCCGGATGGGCTGCGCGAGGCGGCGCTGCCCCATCCGATGACGGAACCCTTACGTACTGGCGTGGAACCGGCCGAGTCGCGGGGAAGTTCCGTACCGTCCGCGGCATGCGAGTACTTGTCACAGGAGGCGCGGGCTTCATCGGTTCGCACATCGTCACGGCCTTGACCGAGCGCGGCCACGAGCCCCTGGTCCTGGACGCGCTGCTGGCCGCGGCGCACCCGGGCCCGTCGGCCCTGCCCGACGCCGAACTGGTCCGGGGAGACGTCCGGGACGCCGAAGTGGTCAGGGCGGTACTGCGCGGCGTCGACGCGGTATGCCACCAGGCGGCGATGGTCGGTCTGGGGAAGGACTTCGCGGACGCGCCCGCGTACGTCGGCTGCAATGACCTGGGTACGGCGGTGCTGCTGGCGGGGATGGCCGAGGCCGGGGTGCGCGAACTGGTGCTGGCAGGGTCGATGGTGGTGTACGGCGAGGGGCGCTACGCGTGCCCGCGGCACGGGGTCGTACGGCCGGGGCCGCGCGAGGTGGCGGACCTGGAGGCGGGGCGGTTCGAGCCCCGCTGTCCGGGATGCGGGTCGGAGCTGGTCCCGGGCCTGGTCGACGAGGACGCGCCGGTGGACCCGCGCAACGTGTACGCGACGACCAAGCTGGCCCAGGAGCATCTGGCGGCCGCCTGGGCGCGGTGCGTGGGCGGCCGGGCGGTGGCGCTGCGCTATCACAACGTGTACGGGCCGGGGATGCCCCGGGACACCCCGTACGCGGGGGTGGCCTCGTTCTTCCGGTCGGCACTGGCCCGGGGCGAGGCGCCGCGCGTCTACGAGGACGGGGCGCAGCGGCGCGACTTCGTGCACGTACAGGACGTGGCCGCGGCCAATGCCATCGCGCTGGAGGCGGTCGGCGGCCGACCGGCCGGATCCCTCGTCGCGTACAACACG
Source organism: Streptomyces sp. NPDC028910 (assembly GCF_055564955.1). Lineage (NCBI taxonomy): Bacteria > Bacillati > Actinomycetota > Actinomycetes > Kitasatosporales > Streptomycetaceae > Streptomyces > Streptomyces sp. NPDC028910. The sequence goes on from NZ_JBVHVF010000011.1 coordinate 70,371, forward strand.
GGCAGCGGCGAGCCGCACACGATCGGGGAGATGGCCGGGGCGCTCTCGGCGGCGCACGGCGGCCCCGATCCCGTGGTCACGGGCGAATTCCGGCTCGGCGACGTACGGCACATCACGGCGGATTCGGCGCGGCTGCGCCACGAGCTGGGATGGCTGCCGGAGGTCGGCTTCGTGGAGGGGATGGCCGAATTCGCACGGGCCGAGCAGCGCGCCCCGGGGGGCGTCACGTCGCGGGCATAGGGCCCGCGCGACGAGAGGCGGGGTGCCAGGCGACCCGGGCCCGGCCATGATCCGCCGGACACCGCCCAAGGGGTGTCCGGCGGCTCGCGTCACAGCGCCGGGGCCGGCAGCGGCAGGGTCACCTCGAAGCGGCAGCCGCCCGGCACATTGCGTACGTCCGTACGGCCTGCGTGTGCCTCGACGATGCCGCGCACGATCGCGAGGCCGAGTCCGGCACCGGCCGGCGGGGTCCGGGCGGCGCTGCCCCGCCAGCCGGTGTCGAAGACCCGCGCCAGATCCTCGTCCGGGATGCCGCCGCAGCCGTCGGTCACCGAGAGCACGAGGGCGTCGTCGCGGCGTTCGGCGGCGACGGCGACCGTTCCGTCGGCCGGGGTGTGGCGGATGGCGTTGACCAGGAGGTTGGCCAGCACCCTGGTCATCTCCTTGCCGTCCACCTCCACCGGCACGGCCTCGACCTCCTCTCCGACCAGCCGTACTCCGTGTTCGTGGGCGAGCGGGTGGGCTCCGGACAGCGCGTCGCCGACCAGGTCGTAGACCGATATCCGGCTCGGGGTGAGCGTCAGCGCCCCGGCATGGATCCGGGAGAGTTCGAAGAGGTCGCCGACCATGGAGTTGAGCCGTTCGACCTCGGTACCGATCTGCCGGTGGTAGCGGGCCGGGTCCGCGGCCACACCGTCCTCCAGTGCTTCGGCCATGGCGCGGAGCCCCGCCAGGGGGGTACGGAGATCGTGGGAGATCCAGGCGACCAGCTCACGGCGCGAGGTCTCCAGGGCCCGCTCCCGCTCTCGGGAGGCGGCCAGCTTGGCGCTGGTCGCCGCCAGCTCCCGGGAGAGACCGGCGAGTTCGGCGGTGGCCGGGAGGACGGGGGCGGCGAAGCTCCCGCCGTCACCGAAGTCGCGTGCGGCGAGCGTGAGGTCGCGGCTGCGGGCCACGACCCATCGGCCCAGCAGCAGGGCGGTGGCCAGGGAGACGACGGCGGCCATGGCCACGACGAGTGTGACGACGGTGAGGTCGTGCGGCGAGAGGAACATCGCCTGGGCGACGGCGAGGGTGCCCGCCAGCATGGCGGTCACGGCGACGGCGGCCACCACGGTGAGGGCGACGGCGACCGAACGGTGGCGCACCAGACGCAGGGCGACCGCGCCCAGGAGCCCCGCGCACACCGCCCCGGCCAGGGCGAAGGCGGCGATCAGCAGCAGGTCCTTCACGACGCGTCCGCCTTCCCGGCCACCGGGTCGGAGGCGAAGCGGTAGCCGACGCCCCACACCGTCTGGATGAGCTGCGGCCGGCCGGGATCGTCCTCGATCTTGGCGCGCAGCCGCCGGACGTGGACGGTGACGGTGGACAGGTCACCGAAGTCCCAGCCCCACACGTCCCGCATCAGGTCCTCCCGGCTGTGCGCCCGGCCGGGGTGCCGCAGGAAGTGCGCGAGGAGATCGAACTCCCTCACGGTGAGCGCGAGCTCCATGCCGTGCTTGGAGGCACGGCGGGTGGGCGGGTCGAGGACCAGCCCGGCACCGCGCAGCGGGGGCTCCGGTGCCGCTTCCGTGACCGCCCGGGCACCCGGGGCACCCGGGGCACCCGGGGCACCCGGGCCGCCCGGGCCGCCCGGGCCACGACTGCGGCGCAGGACCGACTCCACCCGCAGGACGAGCTCACGGGGGCTGAAGGGCTTGGTGACGTAGTCGTCGGCACCGAGCTCCAGTCCGGCGATCCGGTCTTCCTCGTCGCCCCGCGCGGTGAGCATGACCACGGGCACGGGAGCGGTCGCACGGAGCCTGCGGCACACCTCCAGCCCGTCCGGACCGGGCAGCATCAGATCGAGGACCACCAGGTCCGGCCACTGCCGTCCGGCGCTCGCGAGGGCCTCCGCACCGTCCGCCGCGTGCTCCACGGAGAATCCGGCGCGCTCCAGGTAGCCGGTGACGACCTCGGCGACCGTCGGATCGTCCTCGACGACCAGGACGCGGCCCAAGGGGGTTTGCATGCTCATGGGACCCACCCTCGCATCACTGGTGCGGACGCGGGCGGGCGCAGGGGCCTGCCGAAGGTGACGTCCGCGTTTCGTAAGGAGTCGATGTCCCGTATGTCCGTCCGGGGTTCATACGGTGAACCCGTGACCGTAGACGTCGTACTCCCCTGTCTGAACGAGGCCGAGGCCCTGCCCTGGGTCCTCGCCCGCATCCCCGCCGGCTGGCGGGCCATCGTGGTCGACAACGGCTCCACCGACGGGTCCGATGTCCTCGCCGGCGAACTCGGTGCCACGGTGGTGCACGAGTCGCGCCGAGGTTTCGGCGCGGCCTGCCACGCCGGGCTGACCGCTGCAGAGGCGGACATCGTCTGCTTCTGCGACTGCGACGCCTCGCTCGACCCGGGACTGCTCACGGGTTTCGTGACGACGGTGGCGGCCGACGGCGCCGATCTCGTACTGGGCCGCCGCATGCCCGAGGGGCGGGGGGCCTGGCCGCTCCACGCGCGCGCCGGGAATCTCGCCCTGACCCGGATGCTGCGTCGGCGGACAGGCCTTCGCCTGCATGACCTCGGCCCGCTGCGGGCCGCCCGCCGCGAGGCGCTGCTCGGGCTGGACCTGACCGACCGGCGCAGTGGCTATCCGCTCCAGATGGTCGTACGGGCGGCCGACGCCGGGTGGCGGGTGCGGGAAGTGGACGTGCCCTACCTGCCCCGAGCGGGCAAGTCCAAGGTCACCGGCACCTGGCGGGGCACCTGGCAGGCCGTGCGCGACATGAGCCGCGTGCTCGCCGAGCCCGCGGCTGCTTCCACGACCGTGCCGGGAGAGCGGGCGTGACCACGCTGCTGGTGATCGCGAAAGAGCCGGTGCCGGGCCGCGTGAAGACCCGCCTCACTCCGCCGTTCACTCCGGCGCAGGCGGCCGGACTGGCCGAAGCCGCTCTCGCCGATACTCTCGCGGCGGTCGCCGCCACCCCGGCCGAACGGCGGATCCTGGTCCTGGACGGCCGCCCCGGACCCTGGCTGCCGCCGGGCTTCGACGTGGTCCCGCAGTGCGCCGGGGGCCTGGACGAGCGGCTCGCCGCCGCCTTCGCCCCGTGCACCGGACCGGCGCTGCTGATCGGCATGGACACCCCGCAGGTCACGCCCGCGCTGCTGGCTCCGGCGGACTGGGAGGCGTACGACGCGTGGTTCGGGCCGGCCGTCGACGGCGGCTTCTGGGCGCTGGGGCTGGCGGAACCGGATCCCGCGCTGCTGCGCGGCGTGCCGATGTCCGTGCCCGAGACGGGCGCCGTGCAGTACGGGCGGCTCGTGGCCGCCGGGCTGCGGGTCGGACGGCTGCCGGTGCTGCGGGACGTGGACACCGCCGAGGACGCACGGCTGGTGGCGGGCGAGGCCGCCGGCGGGCGCTTCTCGATGCTGTACGCCCGGTTGACGGCGACCACGGCGACCACGGCGGCCCCCGGCAGCGATCCGGTCCACCCATGACGGGGACGGCGCCAACCGGCCCCTCCCCGAAGCCGGCCGACCGGCCGCGTCCTCGTGGAACCGGCGAGGCTGTCTCAGCCCTCGTCGCGGCCGGACCCCGGCTCCGGCTCCGGATGCGGCCCCGGCTGGGGCTCCGGAGGCGGCCCCGGCTGGGGCCGGGACGAGGACTCGGGCTCGCCGCCGGCCCCCCGGCCCTGACGAGGCCCCGAAGGGAGGCCGGGTGACCGCCCCGGCTCGGCACGGGGCCCCCGCTCCGTATCGACCCCGGCCCCGGGGTCGCGCGAAGGCCCCCGGCCGGGACCTGGCTTCGGTCGTGGACCGGGCTGCCGCTCGGACGGCGGCCCGGGCTGCCGGTCGGACGGCCGCTCGGGCTGCGGGCTGGGCATCGGCCCCGGTGGCGGTCCGGACACCGGGCCGGTCCCCGGGTCCGTGCCGCGCCCGCTTCCCGGCCGCGGCTCCGGACCAGGCCCGTCACCCGGCCCGGCTCCGGCCCCTGGGCGCCGCGGGCGGCGGCGCACCGCCGCCGCGATGGCCAACACCGCCACCGCCCCGAGCACCAGCAGCAGGTTCCGCGCGTACGGCAGGGGCAGAGCGGACGGATGCTGCGGGGAGCCCGGCCGGAGCAGCAACGGGAGGGTGATCAGCACCAGCGACCCACCGGTGATCAGGGCACCGCGCACCACGCCGCGGGCTGCCGGGACGGCGGCGACCAGGAATCCTACGGCCAGGACCAGGGGCGCGATCAGGGCGTCGTGCAGGAGGAGCGCACCGACGAGCCAGACGCCCACCGCCTCAGGGGCCGGAAGCACCGACAGCTGCCAGGCACCGATCCCCATCAACAGCAGGCCCAGGACCCCCAGGGCACAGCGGGCCGCCCCCACCCTCCGCGCATCGACGGCCCCGCTCTTCACAGCACCTCCAGCCGGGTGACCCACTTCGTCTGCAGCACGCCGGGCCGGTTCGGCGCGATGATCCGCGCGGGGTAGCCGTGATCGGGCGAGAGGACCTCGCCGTTCAGGGTGAGAGCGAGCAGGGTCAGCGGATCCTGCGCGTACTCCCGGCCCATCTCCATCACCCGGTAGGCGCCGCGTACTTCGAGGGAGACCACCCGCACGCCGGCCCCGGGCGGCCCACCGGCCCTCGCCAGCAGATCGCTCATCCGCACCCCGCCCCACCGGGCCTCGACGCTCCAGCCCTCCACGCACGCGATCGGCAGCCGGGCCCCGGTCTGGGGAGCGGCCCGGAGTTGATCGAGCGTCATGGTGTACGGCGCCGGGCCGATCACCTCCAGCCGCCAGGCGCGCATGGCCTGCGCCGTCACACCCGCCGCCGCCACCGTACGGTTCACCGGCAGTCCCTGCGGTCCGTGATCGGGATGCCGGGGTGCCAGCAGGTCGAGCCGCTTCAGCGGGGTGAACGACTGTCCGACCGTGGTGAGCGTCACCGCCCCGACCGCCGCACCGACACCCATCAGGAGCGAGCGCCGGTCCGGGGCGTCCTCGGCCGGAAGCTCCAGGGTCCCGGCCGACCTCCGCCCCCAATGCGCCGTGATCTCGGGAGCCTTCACGGCGAGGTGCAACAGCACCGAGCCCGCCACCACCCACGCCACCGCGAAGTGCACGGGCACGAAGGAGAACGGCCACGGATACCACTCGACGATGTTCAGCAGCCCGGTGAACAGCTGGAAGACCGCCGCCGCCACCAGCACCGCCACCGAGAGCCGCTCCAGGGCGTGCCGCACCGACCGAACCGCCGGCCACACGAACAACCGCGGATACACCGCCCACAGTTTGGCGAGCAGCAGCACGATCGCCGCGAGTCCGGCGGCGACGTGCAGCCCCTGGGTGAGCCGGTAGCCCCAGACGGGCCGGCTCGGCAGCTGGTCGGCCAGCCAGCCGGGCGGGCGTTGCAGATAGTGGCTGATCAGCCCCGTCACGAAGCACACCAGGATGGCGACGCCCAGCCAGCGCCCGACGGCGGTCGCCGTGCGGGCGTCGTGCAGGCGTCCGGAGAACGAGGGCGGTCTGACGGGCGGCAGTGCGGGGCGCCACCGGGTTCGCGGGCTCATGTCACCCATCACACCGCTGTCTGCTGCCGTGCGGCGGATCCGACACCTTACGAAACGCGGACGTCAGCCCGGTGAGGCCGGTAACGGGCTGCGCCGCTGCCACCCTGGCGCCATGAACAGCCCCCGCACCGCCGTCACCATCCTGGCCCTGACGGCTCTGGCCACCGTGCTCGTGCTGACCGTACGCAAGGACGGCTACTTCGCCGACCCTGTGGGACTGTGCTGGTGGTACGCGGCCTCATGGGCGCTGTTCGCCGCGGCCGCCGGGTCCCTGCGCAAGGTGCCCGCCCGGCACGTCGCCCCGCTGGTGCTGGCGGGCGCGGTCGTGGTCGCCGCCACCGGGCTCGTCGCGGCTCCCCGCACGAGCACCGACTCCTACCGCTACGCCTGGGACGGCCGGGTGCAGGCCGCCGGCATCTCCCCGTACGACCACACGCCGGCGGACCCCGCACTCATCCACCTGCGGGACGACTGGCTCTTCCCCCAGGACGGCCGGACCTGCGCCGGGCCGGAGCGGGAACCGGTGGCCGCCGGAACGTGCACCAGGATCAACCGCCCCCAGGTCCACACCGTCTACCCGCCCGTGGCCGAGGGCTACTTCCTCCTCGTCCATGCCCTCTCACCGCCGGACGTCCGCCACAAGGCCCTGCAGACCGGCGCGGCCCTGCTGGCCGTGGCGACGACCGGGGCCCTGCTCCTGGTCCTGCGCCGCCGCGGGGATCCCCGTGACGCCGCCTACTGGGCCTGGTGCCCGGCCGTACCGATCGAGGCCGTGAACAACGCCCACGTCGACGTCCTCGCCGTCCTGCTGTCCGTGGCCGCGCTCGGGGTCGTCGCCCGCCGCCGGGTGGTGGGCGGCGCGTTGTTCGGCCTGGCGATCGCCGCCAAGATGCTGCCCGCCGTCCTGCTGCCGGGCGCCCTGTCCGGGGTACGGCGCCCGCGCGACGCGGCCGCGGTGCTGCTGCCCGTCTGCGCGGTCGTGGCCCTGGTCTACCTGCCGTACGTCCTCGGCTCCCGCGCCTCCGTCTTCGGCTACCTGGGCGGCTACGCCGAGGAGGAAGGGTACGAGGACGCCTCGGCCCATGGCCGGTACGCCCTGCTGCGCCTGCTGCTGCCGGACTCCTGGGCGCTTCCGCTGGTCGTGGCCGTCATGCTCGCGGTGGTGGCGTACGTCCTGCGCGGGGGCGACCCCCAACGCCCGTGGAGCGGAGCCCTGCTGGTCACCGGTACCGCCTTCCTGCTCATGACCCCCGGCTACTCCTGGTACGCACTCCTCCTCATCGCCCTGGTCGCCCTCGACGGCCGCTGGGAATGGCTGGGAATCGCCGTCGCGGGAGCGGTCGCCTACGTCTACGCCCGTTCCCTCGGCGACACCGCGGGCACCGTCGCCTACGGGCTCGCCGCCGCCGCGGTCCTGGCCGGGTGGGTGGTGCGGGCGCCCTGGAGGAGGCGGGGCAGCACCTCCTCGCCGCACCGGAACGGCTCGGCGTCCTGCCGCCGATGACCGCTTCGGCCCTGCTCAGGGCCCCGGCGCGAGCGGCCGGGTCGAGGCCGACACCGTGCCGGCGGGACTTCAGGGGCGTCGGCCGGATCGCCGCGCCGTTGGAGTTCCCCATTCCGGCGTTGGCATGATCACCCGTGCCCCATGAGATTCCGCCTGGACTGCCCAGGTGGATCACTGCGAGCATCCGCACGCCCAAATCTCTTCTGATCAGCAGGAGTTGACAGCGTGCACAGATCAATCAGGACACTCGGCCGGTCGCGAGGACCAGCCCGGCGTCCCGTCCTCGGCGCCAGCCTGGCCGTCCCCCTCTCCCTGGTCCTGCTCGCCGAAGCCGGCCTCGTGGCTGCCGTCGCGGCTCCGGCAGCGGCGGCCTCCGACGCGCCCCGCAGCGTCACGCGGACCACCCCGCAGCAGCGGGAGGAGGCCGGAGCGCGGCTCACCGCGCAGGCCCAGGGCCGGCGGATCGAGGTGGTCGGAGCCCGTACGGAGAGCACCACGCTGTGGGCGAATCCCGACGGCACCATGGCCGTGGAGTCGTTCGCGGGGCCGGTGCGCTTCCGTGAGGGCGGCCAGTGGGTCCCCGTCGATGTGACGCTCGTGAAGGATGCGGACGGTTCGGTGCGGTCCAAGGCCCACCCCCGCGGGCTCAGGCTCGCCGGCCGTACCGGCGCCGGCGGCGGTGACCTGGTCACGCTGGGCAGCGGCGAGCAAGCCGTGGCCCTGGGCTGGAAGGGCACGTTGCCCGAGCCGCTACTCCAGGGCGCCAAGGCCACGTACGAGAACGTCCTGCCCCAGACCGACCTGGTCGTCGAGGCCACGAGGACCGGCTTCGAGCAGTACCTCGTGGTCAAGGACCGCTCGGCGGCCCAGCACGCCGCGTCCTTCACTCTGCCGCTGCGCGCCGAGGGCCTGAGCGCCGCCCAGGGCGCCGACGAGACGGTCACCTTCAAGGACACGAAGACGGGCCGGGAGGTCGGCAAGCTGCCGACGCCCTTCATGTGGGACGCCTCGCGCGACCGGGCGGGACGGGAGGGCGGCAAGCGCGCCTCCGTCGGGCTGGACGTCGTACAGCGGGGCACGGAGCTCGACCTCAAGGTGACGGCCGACCAGGGCTTCCTGGCCGACGCGGACACCAAGTACCCCGTCACGATCGACCCGGCGGTCTACTTCGGCACCAACTTCGACACCACGATCCGCAAGGGCGTCACCGACGACCTCTCGGGAGAGGTCGGCCTGCGGGTCGGCCTCGAATGGCAGAAGACAGAGGCGCGCTCGTTCATCAACTTCCCGCGGAACGGGTCCGTCACCGGCCAGGACATCCTCAACGCCGAGCTGAACCTGTACTCGGTGTGGTCGGACTCCTGCGAGGCCCGCTCCTGGGAGATCTGGGACACCGGGACGGCCGACGCCGCCACTCGCTGGACCACTCAGCCCGCCTGGCGCTCGAAGGTGACCACGTCGACCCAGACCTACGGGCACGGTGACTGCGGCCCGCGCTGGCTGTCGCAGGACATCACCCCGCTCGTCAAGCAGTGGTCCCAGACCAGCCGCACGGTGGACACGGTCGGCCTGCGTGCCACCGACGAGGCCGACGCCAAGGCGTTCAAGATCTTCGCTTCGGCCGACGCGCCCGCCAACGCCCCCTCCATCCTGGTGACCTACGAGGCGCCGGCCGACCCGGTCAAGGACCACGTCGTCTACTGGAACGACGTCCTCCAGGCCACGTACAAGGCGGCCGGCGGAGCCCCCGGCCCGCTCGCCCGGGCCGGCGCCATGATGCACGGCGCGATCTACGACGCGGCGAACTCCGCCCGCTGCGCCGAGGGAGCGACGAAGTGCCTGGGCGCCCCGTACCTGGTCACGGCCACCGCCACGAACGGCGCGCTGCCGGACGTGAACAGCGCCATCGACCACGCCGCCTACGAGGTCCTCAAGTCGCTCTACCCGGACCCGAAGTTCGGTTTCGACGCCGCGCTGGAGAGCGCGCGCTCGACGATCCCGGCGGCCGTCACCGCCGAGCAGCGGGCGGCGGGCACCGAGGTGGGCCAGAAGTCCGCGGCCGCGATGATCGCCGCCCGGCAGAACGACGGCTCGGCCCCCGTCGCGGCGTACACGGGCAGCACGGCGGCCGGCCAGTGGCGGCCGACGAGCACCGACCCGTCGGGAGCGCCCGTCAACGGCGCCACCCCGCAGTGGGGCACCGTCAAGCCGTTCGGCATGGCCTCGGGATCCCAGTTCCGCCCGGCCGGACCGGCCGGCCACACCGTCATGGACACGCTGCTCAAGAGCCAGCCGTACACGGACCAGTTCAACGACGTGAAGAGCCTGGGCCGGGCCGACTCCACCACCCGGACCGCCGACCAGACGCAGGCCGCACTGTTCTGGGCCAACGACCTCGACGGCACGTACAAGCCGCCGGGCCAGCTCTTCGAGCACACCCAGATCCTCTCCCGCCAGCAGGGTCTGACGGTCGCCGGCAACGCCAAGCTGTTCGCGCTCACCGCCTTCGCGATGGCCGACGCCGCGGTGACGGCCTGGGACGCCAAGTACCAGACCGACATCGATCTGTGGCGCCCCGAGAGCGCGGTCCGTCAGGACGGTGACGGCAACCCGAACACCGTCGGCGACCCGAGCTGGCAGCCGCTGTCCCAGGACCGGGACGGCAAGCACTTCAGCCCGCCGTTCCCCGCCTACATCTCCGGTCACGCCACCTTCGGGGGCGCCTGGGCCAAGGTCATGCAGGACTGGTTCCGCACCGACCAGATGACGTGGACGGCGACCACCGAGGACCCCCACGCCGTCGGGGTGACCCGGACGTTCACCACCTTCTCCGCCGCGGCCACCGAGAACGCGGTCGGACGCGTCTGGCTGGGCGTGCACTACCGGTGGGACGGCACTGACGGCGTCGCGGCCGGCGGCAAGGCCGCCGGGCACGTCACGGCCAACAAGCTCAAGGCCAACACCGCCGCCGACTGGGTCAAGTACGAGGACCTGAACAACCTCGGCGGCTGCGAGGCCCAGGGCAAGCGCCTGGTCGCCGAGCACCGCTGGACCACGTACACGTGCACCCAGATCGCCCCGCCCGAGCCCGGCCACACGCTCTACGTCAAGTAGCCGACCCGTGAGGAAGAGAGACACAGCCATGCGCGTGCCGAACAAGACCTTCCGGGCCGGGCCGGGCCGGATCGCCCTCGCCGTCGTCGCGGCCCTGGCCATCGGCGCGGCGGCCGCACCCCTGTCGTCCGCCCTCTCCGGCTCCGCCGGGAGCACCGCCGCGGCGGCCGGCGGCGGACCGGACGACCTGCTGCTGCGCACCCCCGCACTGCCGCGGATCTCCGACGGCCCGTACGCCGGATTCCAGATCTGCGGCGGCACGGCGGGCAAGCCGGTGGTGACCGGCGGGTCGGCGACGCTCGCCGCGACCCTGGAGTCGATAGCCCCTCCCGGCACCGTGGAGGACGGCAAGGCCACGGGCCCCCGCCGCAAGGTCGCCTTCGAGGTCGACGCCGCGGACGGGAAGCAGGTCGTACGCAAGCAGCTGACCAGCGACACCAGCCACGACGCCGTCTACCAGCTGCCCCAGGGCAAGCTCACCGACGGCGACTACCGCTGGCGCATGCGGGTCAAGGACGGCTCCACCGCGTCCGAATGGACCGCCTGGTGCGACTTCACCGTCAAGCGCGCCTGAACACGGTGACAGCGCGGCGGCCCGTCGGCATCCCGCCGGCGGGCCGCCGCGCCGCGGGAGTCGGGCGGACCGACGTCACGAAACCGTAAGACGCGCTCGCGCCACCCGACCGCCCGCCGGATCTACAGTCACACCTGGTCCCGAACACCATAGGAGTCCTCATGCGTGCCCGTACCCTCGCACCGGCCGTCCTGGCCGCCGTCGCACTGCTCCCCCTCACCGGGTGCGGAGCGAACGGCAGCTCCGGTACGAAGACGGGAGCGGCGCCCGCCGGGGTGTCAGCGCCCGCCGAGGTGTCGGCGTCCGCCGCCCCGACGGCGGGCACGGGCGGGACCGGCTCCACAGGCGCCCAGCTGCCGGCGGCGCTGAACTTCACCGGCACCACGGTGGACGGCAAGCCCTTCGACGCCAAGACCCTCGCGGGCAAGCCCACCGTTCTGTGGTTCTGGGCCCCCTGGTGCCCCAAGTGCAAGGCCCAGGCCGCCGAGACCGCGAAGGTCGCCGCCGACAACGCGGGCAAGGCCAACGTCATCGGCGTCGCGGGCCTCGACAAGAACGCCGCGATGAAGGACTTCGTCGCGGACACCGGCACCAGCGGCTTCCCGCACCTGTCCGACGAGAACGGCGAGGTCTGGAAGCGGTTCAAGGTGACCGAACAGAGCCGCTACGTCATCCTCGACAAGGACGGCAAGTCCGTCTACGAGGGCGTACTGCCGGCGGGCAAGGGACTCGCCGAGAAGGTCGCCGGACTCACCGGCTGATCCCCGTGTCCGACCTGCCCCTCGCCCTCGCCCTCACCGCCGGCGTGCTCGCCGCCGTCAACCCGTGCGGCTTCGCCCTGCTCCCCGCCTACCTGTCCCTGCTCGTCCTCGGCGACGACTCCCCCAGCCGCAGCGTCGCGGTCGGCCGGGCCCTCACCGCCACCGCCGCGATGACCCTCGGATTCGCCGCGCTCTTCGGCCTGTTCGGCCTCGCGATCCAGCCCGTCGCCGGCCAGGTCCAGGAGCACCTGCCCTGGTTCACCATCGCCTTCGGCATCCTCATGGCCGCCGCCGGAGCCTGGCTCCTGGCCGGCCGCCAGCTCCCGGCCCTCGCCCCGAAACTCCGCCGAGCCCCCACCGTGACCCGCTCCCTGCCCTCCATGGCACTGTTCGGCGCGGCCTACGCGACCGCCTCCCTCGGCTGCACGATCGCCCCCTTCCTCGCCATCGTCGTCTCCGCCTTCCGAGGCGGCTCCACCGCCGAGGGCGTCATCCTCTTCACCGCGTACGCCGCCGGCATGGGCCTGATCGTCGGCGCGGCCTCCCTGACCGTGGCCCTCACCCGCACCACCGCCGTCACGCGCCTGCGCCGCATCGGAGCCATCGCCCCCCGCGTCGGCGGCGGACTGCTCCTCCTCGTCGGCGCCTACGTGGCGTACTACGGCTGGTACGAGATCCGCGTCCAGCGCGACCCCGCCACCCAGGACCCCGTCATCGAGGCCGCCGGAGCCGTGCAGCGCACTCTCGCCGACACCCTGGACACGACCGGACCGGCGGTCATCGCACTGGTCTTCGCCGCCCTTGCCCTCACGGGCTGGCTGGTCAGCCGCCGCCGGTCGGGCAGAGTTCAGGAACCGGACCGGGCGTAAGGCGTCAGGTGGGATCGGGCGCGGCGGAACCACCGGCCTGGGTTCCCCGTGGCTGGCGCCGGGTGGACCTCGCCCGGTTGCCGCAGCCGAGGGAACACCACGCCTGGTCGCGGCGCCTGGCCAGGAAGAACATGCCGCAACTGGGGGCGTGACAGCGCCGCACCCGCTCACGGTCCGGACCCGCGGCCAGGACGAGCGTCTCGCGGGCGACGACGGCGTCGGCTCCGCCCCCCTGTTCCTGCTGTGCGAGCAGGCCGTCGCCGGTCACCTGGAAGACGACGGGGGCGGACGAGGCCAGTTCGTTCAGGCGGCTCCGCAGGCTGTCGGTGAGCGGCCGCTGTCCGGCTGTCGCGTCCAGCGCGTCGCGGACCAACACGCGCAGCCGCTCCAGCTCTTCCAGCGGCAGGGCGGCCAATCCGCCGGATCGGCACCGTGCACGAGATGCGGCACGCTCAGGTACTGCACACCGCATAGCCTTCGGGACCGCCGGCCGCTCCGGCGGCCCGGTGCCGCGTCATGACACCACCGGCTTCGCCGTCGCCGCGATGATTCCTTCCAGGAAGTCCTGCCCCGGCTCCTCCCAGTAGGGCAGCTCCGGAACCTTGCGGATGAGTTCGAACGCCTCGTCCATCAGCTCACGGTGGATCGCAGGGCCGTGGCAGGACGCTGCGGTGTCGATGTCGAGGTTCTGGACGCGGTCCACGTGCTCGTTAAACTTCCCGGTGTCCAGCCATTGATGCCATGGGTGGTTCAGCCGGTTGCCCAGGAGCATCCCTTCACGCCAGGCTTCCCGGTCCAGGTCGGCGGCGTCTTCGGCGGGGTGCGGGATGGCCGTGGCGAAGGTGTCGGCCGCCCAGTAGACCCGCGTAGTCGGGTCGAACAGTCCACGCGTCGTCGGATTGTCGAAGAACGGCGGCCTGATCGCGAGGAGCGTGCGGTCCCCGGCCGTGAAGCTCTCGCCGTCGCGCACCCAGCGGGAGCGGTTGAACGGCATCCAGAACTCCTCGGTGTCGATGGCGTAGCGGGCCATCGAGAACCAGGTCGTGACCAGGGTGGCGTTCGGGCAGGCGGCCAGGACCTCGCGGACGTTGCCCGCGTGGTCGTGGTCGTCGTGGGTCAGGAAGACCCACCGCACGTCCGCCGGATCGACGATGCTCCAGGCGTGAGCCAGCCACTGCTGCCGGTTCGACGGCGCTCCGGTGTCGACGAGCACGGGCTCGCTGCCGGTGATGACCATGGAGTTGACGTAGAACATACCGACCGGCGGCGCCTCCAGCAGCTGAGGGATGACATAGGTTTCGGACGCAACCTTGTACGGCGCTACCTTCGGCTCGAAAATTCCTTCGGCGGTGGTCATGACCCCGCCTCCTCGTGCGTGTGCCGGATCGATCAGTGTGATGGCCGCAAGACGTACCGAGGGGGTCCATCCCATCTTGCGCACGTCATGCGTACGGCCACCAGCGCGCGAACGCTGGTGACCGTCCGCGTACGGGTTGTCGCCCGTGGCTATACCAGCCGTGCCGGATCGCGTAACCGCCCAACTGCATCCGGGTCCGAACTCCGGCCATGTCCATGAGGTGGCGCAGGCGGGTCGGATGAGGCGACAGATGTCGCTCTCCGTACACGAGGACGGGTCAGTCGCGGCCGCCCGACGGGCCAGGTCGCGCGTGAGGAGATCGGCCGGCACACCTTCGGACCGCTCCTGACCGACGCCTAGCCGCGGGCACCAGGGCCGTGGTTCTGGCTGATGGTTGCCGGTGGCGGTGTCCAGCGGCTCTTGGGCGGGATGGTGCTGCTGACTCCGAAGTCGTTCTTGAGCTGTTCGGGGATGGCGTAGTGCATGACGCGGCCGCGGGTGAGGGAGGACAGTTCGAGGACGCTGGTCAGGTGTCCGAGTCGGTCCAGGGCCCAGGTCGCCAGGGGTGAGCTGTCCTCGATGGTTTCCAGCAGTCCCAGCAGGGTGGGGGCGGCCTTGACGACGGTGTCCCAGGCGGTGCGCGGGACGTGCAGCCAGTCGGCGCAGGTGTCGCCGATCAGGTAGCGGATCAGGGCGGAGACGACCGGGTCGAAGAAGGTGCCGGGCACGACGTCTTCGTAGAGGTCGATGAGCTGGCGGGTGAGCTGGGCGCCTTCCTCGCTGGGGCCCATGTGGCGGGTCATGTACAGGTCGGAGAACTCGCGCGCCGCGTGCAGGTCCTCGGGGGCGTGGTCCTGGTCGATGCCGAGGATGGCGCCGACCACCCGCCAGGCGTAGTAGTAGGACTCGGCGCCTTCGGTGCTCATGTGAATGCCGAGGCGGTGCAGGGCGTCGAGGACCTGGATGGAGAACATCATCTGCCCGCCGATCATGTCCTCCTGACAGATCGGCGTGCCCAGGGCGGCGGTGTCCCAGCGGTCCTCGCGCTTGAGGTGGTGGCGGATGGAAGCGTGCAGCAGCCGCACTTTCTGGGCGGCGGGGATGAAGCGGCTGCCGGCTTCGAAGGCGTCGGGCTGCATGAGGTAGACGGTGAACTGGCCCGTCTCGGCCATCCGCTTGGAGGGGTACTTCAGCGAGTGCGTGGCCGACAGCAGCCTGGCCACGTGGGGCAGGACGTAGCAGGCGGGCATCGAGGCGAAGGACAGCGCGGTGGAGATGTGCACGTTGTTGTCGATGAAGAACAGCCGGGCCTTCTCGATCTCACCCCAGTCCACCCAGGCCGGCGGCGCGGTGGTCTCGTTCAGGTACTCGCGGGCCACCTCCGGCAGCCCCTCGGGAAGGTCCTGCCCGACGGTGGAGACGTAGCGCATGAGGGTGTTGAACGTGCCGACCTCTCCGCGCTCGAACAGTGTCGCCACGGTCGCGTCGGCGAGTTCGTCCCCTGAGGTGCGCAGGGCGTCCATGGACGCTTGGGTATAAGTCATCGTGGTACTCCGGTGGGTGGCGGTCAGTGAGTACGGGCGGCCGAGACCGTCGCCAAGGCCGAGAGTGCGCCGCGTGCTCCGGTCGTCAGGTCGGCGTCGGCCAAGGCGTCCTGGGCTTCACGCAGCCGCGCGGTGATCATGTCTTCGACGCGGGCGACGGCCCCGGTTCGGTGAGCGATCTCCCGGACCCGTTCCACCTGCTGCTCGCTGAGGTTCGCCTGCCCGAGCAAGTGGTGCAGTGCGAGGCGTTCCGCCTGGGTGGCGGACGTGAGTGCGTGGGCCATCAGTGCGGTGGGCCGGTTCCCGGCCAGGTCATCGGCCGGGTCCTTGCCGGTCTGCTCGGGATCACCGAACAGGCCCAGCAGGTCATCGCGCAGCTGGAACGCCTCGCCGAGCGGCAGGCCGTAGTCGCTGTACGCCTGCAGTAGCCGCGGTGGGGCTCCGGCGAGGAGACCGCCGATCCGCAAGGGGTGTTCGACGGTGTACTTGGCGGTCTTGTAGCGGATCACCTTCATCGATACGTCCGGGTCCGGCTCGGAGCCGGTGCGCAACACCTCCAGGCACTCACCGGCCACCAGTTCGCGGGCCAGGACCGCCCACAGGGGCCTGGCCCTGCTCAGGAAGGCGCCGGGCAGGCCAGAGGTGGTGAACAGCTGCCCGGCCATGGACATCAGCAGATCACCCGACAGCATGGCCAGGGCCCGGGCGCCGGCCTTCGGCCGCGCATGATGGGTGAGGACCTCGCGCAGGGCGATGTGCCCGGTGGGTCGGCCGTGCCGGGTGCGGCTGTGGTCGATCAGGTCGTCGTGTACCACGGCGGCCGCGTGGATCAGCTCGATCGCGCTGGCGGCGCGTACCAGGGCCTCGCTGTCGGGCTGGCCGACTCCGCGCCAGCCCCAGTAGCAAAACGCCGCCCTGAGGCGCTTGCCGTGCCTGGTCGCGGCATGAAGTTGCTCTGCGACCGGCGCCAGCGAGGCATCGATGTCGGCCAGCGCCTGCGCTTCCGTGGTGACGAATTCGCTGAGGACTTGGTCGATGCGCTTCTTCAGTAAGGCGTGCTCTTCCCGTTCACTCACTGCCGCTTCCCGCCTGGCCGCGGGCGGTGACGGTGCGGGCGAGGACCTCCATGTGAGCCGGTGGCGTGGCCGCATGGTGCCGGTCGAGGAGCAGGCGGCCGCGCGCCTTGGTCTCCTCCTGGCCGTCGGCCAGCAGGTCGCCGAGGTCGGCGCGGCGCAGCAGGGCGCTGACGCCGCCCACCGCGCTGCTCAGCCCGCTGACCGCCAGATCGGCAAGGCCGGCGGCCAGGGCCACCGCGTCCTCGGCCAGTCCCGGCTTGCGGCCGTCATGGTGTGTCACAGCATGCCTCCTGCACGGCAAGGCCCGCCCCGGCTCCGGCCGGTTGGCAGGGAGCGGCGCGCAGCGGTGTTCGGCACAACGCGGTTCGAGTCTGGCCACCGAACCGACCCCAGGCAGCCCTTGTGCACCATCGAGTGATCTTTCTTCGAAGTTCCCGACATGCGGTGGGCGACACCTGCTACTTGACCGGTTGAGCCGGCAAAGGTGTGCTCACCCTTCAGCCAACGCGCCTTTCCGGCCTTTCCCCCGGGTGAGGACGCCCGTTGTTTGCCTGTTGTTCGGGCGGGGGTAGCTGTCGGGGCATGCGTGATTTAGTGCGGGAGCAGTACTACCGGCATCGTGCCCCGGTCTACGACGAGACCAGCTACCGCGGCGACCCCGTGGTGAACGCCGGCCTGGACCGGGAAACCGCCGACATCGGGAAACTGCTCACCGCGCTGCCCGAAGGGCGGGCGCTCGACGTGGGGTGTGGGACCGGCGTGTGGACGCGGTTTCTCCGCGGCCCGGTCGTTGCCCTGGACCAGAGCGCGGAGATGCTGGAGCTGACCCACGCCCGGGCACCCCGGGCAGCGCGTGTGCGGGCGCTGTTCCCACCCCTGCCGTTCGCCACCGGAGCCTTCGACCGCACGGTCACGGCGAACTTCTACGGGCTGCTGCGGCCCGCGGAGCGGGCCGCGTTCCTCGCCGAGGCACGTCGAACGGCGCGCGAGCTGATCGTGATCGACCTGCGCAGCGACGGCGGCCTGCACGAGGAGAAGATAGAGCTCCGCTCCGTCGCCGACACCACGTACCCCATCTACCGCCGCCGGTTCACCCCGCAGAGCCTGTGCTCGGAGCTGGGCGGCGAGCTGATGTACGAGGGGCTCTACTTCCTCGCCGTCCGGGTCACGTGGCCAGCGGTGTCTCCAGGGTGATCAGGTGCGATTCGCCCGCCTTTTCCCCGTCGTCGGGGACGGCGAACATCCGAAGGACGCGCCCGTCCGTCTCCAGGTGTACCGCGTTGTACGTAACCACTCGGCCGGCGGGTGAGAGGACGGTCACCGGCGCTTCGTGCTCGATGCGGCCGGACTCGATGTCGACGACGGCGATCCCGCCGAGGCTGAAGACCCCGGCCCCGGCCCCGGCCATGGGGTATTCCGCGATGCCCGTGCACACCATGTGGCCGCCGCCCGCGGTCACACAGGTCTGGTAGTCCACGAAGTGGCTCTTGTTGTCGACCCGGTGGACGAGCTTCCCGTCGACCGTGAAGGTGAGCAGCCGCCGGGAACCCCAGGTGACGGCGTGCAGCAGGCCGCTGTGGCGGTCGCGCACGATCCCGCCGATGTGGTCGTCGAAGCGGAAGGCCTCCCGCACTTCCAGGGTGTCGGGGTCCACCCGGTAGACGATGGAACGGGAGTCGGGCCGGTACTCCGCTGCCGGCACCCACAGCGATTCACCGTCGAAGTCGATGCCTCCGGGGTGGTAGATCGTGCCCTCGCCGACACTCACCCGGCCCAGCGCCGCGCCCTCGGTGTCCGTCACGAACACATGGCCCTGGCCCTGGCCGGGGGTCCGGTCGTAGCCGTCCACCGGGCCGGCGTGGAAGCGGGTCGCCTCGGTGATCTCCGCCGTTGACACGTACAGGCGGTGGTCATGGCCACGCGTGACGCCCTGAGGGTGGTGGGCGGGGAAGTCCAGCGGCACCCGCCCCACCACCGTCCAGGGCGTGCTCCGGGTCAGCTGCCGCACCGCCACCACGACGGCTTCGCTCGAGTCGTCACACACGCCTGTGGACACCGCGGAATCAGA
This sequence comes from Streptomyces sp. NPDC028910, assembly GCF_055564955.1. Lineage (NCBI taxonomy): Bacteria > Bacillati > Actinomycetota > Actinomycetes > Kitasatosporales > Streptomycetaceae > Streptomyces > Streptomyces sp. NPDC028910. Next base: position 89,002 of record NZ_JBVHVF010000011.1, read on the forward strand.
AAGGCTCATAACCCCGTGAACGAGATCTTCCCGGTCCCGTAACGGGAGCGATTCCGCCTCAGCCCCCCCTGGCGGACCTGCGCAGACTGCTGGAATCGAGCGGTATGCATGCGGAGCTGACGGGTGAGCTTCCGTCCACCGTGGGCACACCCGCCCAGCGGGCCGTCTACCGCAGGGTCCAGGAGGCGTTGACCAATGTCCGCAAGCACGCCCCCCGGCGCGACGGCCTGCGTCGAGCTGTGGCAGGACGGCCCCGACATCCGGCACCCTTGCGTCCGATCACGCAGGTGAGCTCATCCACGCCTCCAACGTGGCCTTCACCCATGCCATGAATGCGAGCACCCTCTTCTGCAGCCCTCATCGCCGCCCTCGGGGCCCTCGCCGCCTTGGCCTGGCTGGACCACCCCACGACTGCGGCCGGGAGCGCGAGTGCCCGCATGGGTGGGTGGGTGCGTCTGTCGCCCGTAGCTGACACGTGGCACCGGCAACGAAGCGGATTCAATACTTCCTCTTTGGGTCTTCAGCGGCGGCACGCAGGGCCTCGCCCGGGTCGCGATCGGCGCGCGAGGTGATGCGGGCGACGTGCTGGAGGTCGCGCCGCAGCGCGTCGTGCATCGCGTACATCACGGTCGTGTCGAGCCGGTGGTTCATCGTGTCCTCGTTCCTGGCTCGTGGCCGCGATCCGTGTCCGTGTCCGTGTCCCGCCGGTCAGCTCGGCCCCCAGGTGGCCCTGACTCACCCCGGGCTTCCGCAGGTTGTCCACGTGCGCGGGCACGCAGGCGCTGCGTCCGTTGATCTGGCTGGTCCCGAGCGCGACGCTCTCCGGTGGCTTCAAGCCTCCCCCGGGGCGGTGGGCATGATCAACGCCGGATCTGGAATGGCCCGATCACCACAGGGTTATGTCGGGGAACGTGGGGACGCGGGCGGACGTACCGCCGCGCGGCTGCACGTGAGCCAGGCACGCGTGAGTCAGGCCATCAAGCAGCAGGAACGCCGCCTCGGTGGCGAGCTGTTCGACCGCTCCAGCCGTCGCGACGTCCGGCTGACACCGCTGGGCCGCCTCCTGCGCGACGATCTCAAGCCGGTGTACGCGGCCTGCTGGCGAGCCTGGAACGGGCCCGGCTCGCGGCTCAGGGCGTCACCGCCACGCTGCGCGTCTGCATGATGCCTTTCAACCTGCCTGATCTGCACCCCCATTGGCGGACCTTCCGGGCCAGCCACCCCCAATGGCGACTCCAGGTGCGCCAGACCCATTACAACGATCCGTTCGCCCGGCTCCGCGCCGGGGAGTTGGACGTCCTGGTCGCCTGGCTGCCCGTGGAGGAACCCGACCTCACCGTGGGTCCGATCCTGTTCCGCGACCCGCGCGTGCTCGCCGTCTCCAGCGACCACGAGTTGGCGGAACGATCCTCCGTATGGCTGGAGGCGCTCGCCGACTTCCCGCATGTCACGGCACCCAGATGCTGGACTACTGGGAGGACGCGTACCTGCCCTTCCAGACCCCCCGAGGCAGATCCATCGAACGCGTCGGCACCGTCACCGCCCCCGACGAGCTGATCAATAGCGGGGCGCGGGTCGAGGCCGCGCCTCCTCAGCGGTCCGGCGACGCGGGTGCGGCCGGGGCTCTGAGGACGCCGAGCAGCCGTGTCACCTCATCGGCCATGGCTGCCCGTCCGGCACCGAGGTACCGGCGGGTGTCGACCAGCGACGGGTCGCCGGCGAGCACCTCGCGGGCGGACGTGGTGAAGACCTGGTTCAGGTGAGTGGCGATGTTGACCTTGGTCATGCCGTGGCCGACCGCTGCGCTCAGGTCGTCGTCCGCGACGCCCGACGAGCCGTGCAGGACGAGCGGCACGGGGACCGCCGCACACAGCGCACGGATCAGGGCGAAGTCCAGTGCGGCATCGCGCGTGAGCATCGCGTGGGACGTTCCCACGGCCACCGCGAGCGCGTCCACGCCCGTGGCCGTGACGAACGCCGCCGCCTCGGCCGGATCGGTGCGTGCCCCCGGTGCGTGGACGCCGTCCTTCCCACCGACCTCGCCCAGTTCGGCCTCCACCCAGACCCCGGCCGCGTGACAGTGCGCGCTGATCGCCGCGGTGGCGCGGAGGTTGTCCCCGTACGGGAGGGCCGAGGCGTCGTACATGACCGAGGTGAAGCCGAGCTCCACGGCTTCGCTGACCAGGTCGTCGCAGGTCGCGTGGTCGAGGTGGACCGCGACCGGCACCCGGGAGGCGCGGGCCACCGCCAGGGTCGCCAGGCCGATGGGGGCGAGGCCGCCGTGGTAGCGGGCCGCGTTCTGGCTGATCTGGAGGATCACGGGCGCGTCGGCGGCCTCCGCTCCTGCCACGATCGCCTGGGCGTGTTCGAGCTGGATGACGTTGAAGGCGCCCACGCCGTGTCCGGCAGCTGCGGCGGGGGCGACGATGTCCCCCGTTCCTACGAGAGGCATGAGCGTTCCTTACGAGAGGGGGTGGACGTCCACCGCTGCGCGGATGCGGCGGTGGACGGCGGGATCGAACGAGCCGGCCAGTGGGGCGGCGACGGCGGCCGCGGACAGCGCCACGGCCTCGGCCAGCCGCCGCGGCCAGGAGACGCCGGCCACGAGGCCCCGGGCCAGGGCCGCGACCGCCGCGTCCCCGGCGCCGGTCGGGTTGCCGCGCAGCCGCTCGGGAGGGACGGCGCGCCAGGCGCCCGACGGGGTCACCGCGAGGATGCCGTCCGGGCCGAGGGAAGCGACCACCGCTTCGGCTCCAGCGGCGCGTAGCGCCTTCGCCGCCCGGTACGGGTCCGACTCGCCGGTGGCTTCGGCCAGTTCGTCCGCGTTCGGCTTGACGAGGGCCGGTCCGGCGGGGAGGGCGCGGCGCAGGGCCGGGCCGCTGGTGTCGAGGACCGCCGGGACGCCCCGGGCGCGAGCGGCGCGGACGAGGGTCGCGTACGCGTCCTCGGGTACGCCGGGCGGCACGCTGCCGGACAGCACGACGACCGTCGCACGTTCGACGCAGGAGTCGAAGTCGGCGAGGAAGGTCCGCCACTCCCCCGGCAGTACGACAGGACCCGGTTCCAGCAGCGTCGTCGTGTCACCGGTGTGCCCGTCCACCACGGCCACCGTGCGCCGGGACTCGCCCCTGATGGGCGTGAGGTTCTCCGGCAGCCCCGCCCGGCCCAGTTCGCGGCGTACCGCCTCGCCCGTCGGTCCGCCGGCCAGGCCCGCGACCAGCGTGGGGAGGCCGAGGGTGTGCAGGATCCGCGAGACGTTGACGCCCTTGCCGCCCGCCCGGGCGCCGGCATCACGGACGCGGTGTGCGGTGTGGGGGTGGAGGCGGTCGACGTGGTGGGTGATGTCCAGGGCGGCGTTGAGCGTGACGGTGAGGATCACGAGCGCGTCCCCTCCTGCTCGAGAAGGTCCTGGGCGAGGAGCGCCGCGCCCAGGCACCCCGCGCGGTCGCCGAGCCGGGCCCCGGTCAGGTGCGGTACGGCCTGGAAGGTCAGGCGCCGGCCGAGGGCGTCGCGCAGGGGCGCCAGATACGCCTCGCCCGCGCGGGCCAGGCCGCCTCCGATGACGACGCGTTCGGGGTCGTACAGCGTCACCGCGGTGGCCAGGGCGTCGGCGAGCGCGTCGATCGCCTCGGACCAGATCCCGGCGGCCACGGTGTCGCCCGCGTCGGCGCGGGCCTGGACGTCCCGGGCGGTGATGCCGTGCCAGCCTGTGGCTCGGGTGTAGCGGCGGGCGATGGCGGCGGCGGAGGCCACGGTCTCCAGGCAGCCGCGTCCGCCGCAGTGGCAGCGGGCACCGCCGGGCCGGACGACCACGTGCCCGAGCTCCCCGGCCCGGCCGTGGCCGCCGGTGAGTACGCGGCCCCGGCTGAACGCGGCGGCGGCGATGCCCGTGCCGACCGGTACGAAGAGGAAGTCGGCGCAGCCGCGCCCCGCGCCGGCCCGCGCCTCCGCCAGTCCCCCGGCCCGTACGTCGTGGCCGAACCCGACGGGCAGGTCGAGGTGTTCGGCGAGCCAGTCCTGGACGGGCACGCCGCGCCAGCCGAGGTTCGCCGAGAGGACGGCGAGGCCCGAGCCCTCGTCGACGATGCCGGGCACGACGACCCCGGCCGCGCGCGCGTCCGGGCAGCGCTCCACGAGTTCCGCGGCGCAGGTGAGGACGGTTTCGAGGACCGCCTCGGGGCCGCGGTCGGCGCGCGTGTACCAGCGTTCGACGTGCTCCATGGTGGTGGCGCCGTCGCCGAGAGTGCCTCCCTTGATGTAGGTGCCGCCGACGTCCAGGGCGATGACCGTCCCCACCGCCGTCCCCACCGCCGTCCCCACGGCCGACCCCACGGCCGACCCCGCCGCCGTCCCCATGGCCGTCCCCACCGCCGTCCTCGTGGCGCTCGCGGCGGTCATGAGCCGGTGAGGACGATCGAGCGGGTGAGGTTGCGCGGCCGGTCGGGGTCGAGGCCGCGGCGTTCGGCGAGCGCCACGGCCAGGCGCTGGGCGCGGATCAGGTCGGCGAGCGGGTCGCCGGCGGACACACTGACGTACGCGCCGGTCGCACCGACCTCGTCGACGAGCCCGGCGGGCGGTTCGCCGAAGAACCACACGCAACGGCCGGGGCCGCTGACGCTGATCGGGCCGTGCCGGTACTCCATGGCCGGGTACGACTCCGTCCACGCCCCGGACGCCTCGCGCAGCTTCAGGGCCGCCTCGTGCGCGAGCCCGGTGGTCCAGCCGGATCCGAGGAACGTGAACTGCCCGGCGCTCAGCAACTCCGCGGGGGGCCGGGCCGCGAGGGCGTACTCGGCCTGCCGGAGCAGGTCCGGCGGCAGGCTGCCGAGGCTCGCGCGCAGCAAGACGAGAGCGGTGGTCGCGAAGCGGGTTTGAACGACGGACCGTTCGTCGGCGAAGGACAGGTCGACGACGGTGTCGGCGGCGGTCCTGATGGGGGTGTCGGGATCGCCGGTGAGCGCCACGGTCGGGGTGTCGCCGGCCCGTTCGAGGGCGTCGAGCACCTCGGTCGTGGTGCCGGAGCGGCTGATGGCCACCACCCGGTCGTAGCGGCGCTCGGCCGGAAAGCCGGAGGCGGCGAAGGCGTCGGTCTCGCCGAGCCCGGCGTCCTCGCGCAGCGCCGCGTACGCCTGCGCCATGTAGAGCGAGGTGCCGCAGCCGACGACCGCGACCCGCTCGCCGGCCTCGGGCAATCCGGCCGGGCAGGCCTCCAGCGCTCGACGCCAGCACGAGGGCTGCGCGGCGATCTCCACCTCGACGTGACTCATGAATGCCTCCCAGAGGGTTCTACGGTCGGGCCCAGCACCCGAGAGATGACTGAAGATGACTTGTTTATAGGTCTTTCAAGCAACTTTGAGCAAGTGCGCGCAGCATTGATCACATCAGGGCCGATCCGGGTTACGCTCTGCTCCTGGTGGTCGCGAGGCGAGGAGAACTGTGATGGGCACGCACGAGCGGTGGACGCGACTGCTCGACGCTCTGGGCGAGCGCGGCAGCATCGAGGTCGGCGAGGCGGCCGCGCTGCTCGACGTCTCCCCCGCCACCGTCCGCCGCGACCTGGAGGAACTGGCCCGCCAGCAACTGCTCACCCGCACCCGTGGCGGCGCGGTGCTCAGCGGTGTCTCCTACGACCTGCCGCTGCGCTACAAGACCGCGCGCAAGGCCGACGAGAAGCAGCGCATCGCCCGCGCCGCCGCCGCGCTCATCCCGCCCGGCGCCGTCGTCGGACTCAACGGCGGCACCACGACGTCCGAGGTGGCGAGGGAGCTGGCGACCCGGGCCGACCTGGCCGAGCACGGGGGGTCCACGGCGCTGACCATCGTCACCAACGCCGTGAACATCGCCAACGAGCTCGCGGTGCGCCCGTACGTGAAGACCGTCGTCACCGGCGGCGTCGCGCGCCCCCAGTCGTACGAGCTGACCGGCCCGCTCGCGGCCGCCGCGCTCCAGGGGCTCGCGCTCGACTACGCCATCCTCGGCGTCAACGCCGTCGATCCCCGCTTCGGCGCCTCCACGCACGACGAGGGCGAGGCGAGCGCCAACCGCGCCATGGCCGAGCGGGCGGAGAAGGTGATCGTGGTCGCCGACTCCACCAAGCTCGGCCAGCGGGCCTTCGCCCGCGTCTGCACCATCGCCGAGATCGACGCCCTCGTCACCGACCACGACGCCCCCGACGAACTCGTCGAGCAGCTCACCGCCCAGGGCGTCGACGTCCACTGCGTATAGGACGAGCCCTGGGCGCCCGGGGTCATTTGACCGACCCCGCCGTGAGGCCGGACACCACATGGCGCTCGATCACCGCGAACAGGACGATCACCGGCACGATGGCCACCAGCGACGCGGCGAACACCTGGTTCCACTGCACGCTGTAGGCGCCGATCATGTTGTTGATGCCGACCGTGAGGGGCTGCCGCTCGGGTGAGGTGGTGAGCGTGAGGCCCATGATGAACTCGTTCCACGCCGCGATGAAGGTGAAGATCACGGCGGTGACGATGCCGGGCATGGCCAGCGGCAGGGTCACCTGGAACAGTGCGCGCGCCCGACCGCAGCCGTCCATCATCGCGGCCTCCTCCAGCTCGACGGGGATCGAGCCGATGTACGCGCTGATGATCCACACCGCGAAGGCGAGGTTGAACGCCGCGTTGGCCACCATCAGCACGGTCGTCGTGTCCAGCAGGCCGAGCGCGTGGAACTCCCGGTACAGCCCCACCTGTAGCGCCGTCGGCTGGAACATCTGAGTGACGAGGACGAGCAGCAGGAAGGCGCTGCGCCCCCGGAAGCGGACGCGCGCCGTGTAGTACGCGGCGGGCAGCGCCACGAGCAGCACGAGGAGCGTCGAACCGGCCGCGATCAGCAGGGTGTTGGTCAGATTCTGGCCGAGCGTGGTCTCGCTCCACACGCGGGTGAACGCCGACCAGTCGAAGCGGGACGGCAGATAGCCGTTGTCGCGCAGTTCGTCGGCCGGCCGCCCGGCCGTGATCACCATTTGGGCGTACGGCGCGAGGAAGAGGGCGGCCAGCGCCCAGGCCGTGACGGTGAGCAGCACGGTCTTCGTGTGCGGGCGCCGGCGTGTCGTCGCGGTGCTCATCGGTCCGTCTCCTTCCAGCCGCTGACCTTGAGGAAGACCAGGACCATGGCGATGACCGCGGCGAAGTTGACCACCGACAGGGCGGCCGACTCGGCCACGTCGTAGCTGCGCAGCATGTACATGAAGACGGTGGTGGTGGCGGTGTCGGCGTTGGGGCCGCCCTGGGTCATGCCCCAGATGACCGGGAAGGAGTTGAAGACGTTGATCAGGTTGATCACCAGCGCCACGAGGAACGCCGGCCGCAGCAGGGGCAGCGTGACCCGGAGGTACGTCTGGAGGCGCGACGCGCCGTCGACGCGGGCCGCCTCGTACACCTCGGCGGGCACGGTCTGGAGTCCGGCGAGGAGCGTGTACGTGGTGAAGGGCAGGGAAACGAAGACGGCGACGGCCACCAGCCACGGCTTGGCGTGCGCGGCGTCGCCGGTCCACGCCTCGGCCGAGTCGATCAGACCGAGGTCGAGGAGGAGCCGGTTGAGGACGCCCGCGACCTGGTCGAGCATCCAGCGGAAGCCGATGGCGGTCATCAGGACGGAGGCCGCCCAGGGCGCGATGAGCGCCCAGCGGGTGATCCGGCGCCCCGGGAAACGCTGGTTGAACAACTGGGCCAGGGCCAGTGAGACCAGCATCGTCAACGCGACCACGGCCACCGTCCACACGGTCGTCCACGTCAGGACGTCGGGCAGGCGCGGGTCGGCGAAGAGCTTGCGGTACTTGTCGAGTCCGGCCGGTCCCTGGTCGACGCCGGAGGTGTCGATCCTCCGCAGCGAGGTGCGGACCATCTCGACGACCGGCCAGACGACCACGCCGAGGATGAGGAGGACCGCGGGGCCGATCCAGGGGAGGGCGCCGAGGCGCCGGAACCAGGGGCGGGGCCGGGGCCCGGCCGGCCGCCCGGGACCGGGACGCCGGCCCGGCCACGGGGCCGCGGCCCGGCGGGGCTGGTGGGGCCGGCGGGCCCGGTCGGCCCGCCGGATGGTGGCAGGGGGTGTGGTGCTGGCGAACACGTGCGTTCTCGTTTCGGAGGTGCGGCCGCGGCCCGTCACCGCCCCGCCTGCTCGGCCGCCTTCTGGAGGGCGTCGAGGGTCTTCCGCGGATCGCCCAGAGCGCTGCCGATCTGGGTCTTGATCTGGGCGGAGACGCCGGGCCAGGTCGGGTCGCTGAGCGGGTAGAAGGTCGCGGCCGGCAGGATGTCGAGGAAGGGCGCCAGGTCCTTCAGGGCCGGGTCCTGCGCGAGTGCCGCGCGCGCCGACTGGGTCACGGGCAGCAGGTTGTAGGTCTTGGCGAACCTGACCGTGTGCTCCTTGCCGTACGCGAAGTCGAGGAAGGCCTTGATCTCCTCCTTGTGGCCGCCCTTCTTGAAGGCCATGACCCAGTCGGCCACGCCGAGGGTGCTGGGGTTCTTCTCGGTCGCGCCGGGCATGGCGGTCCAGGTGACGTCCATGCCCTTGAGCTCGGCGAGCTGGCCGGGGAAGCCGTTGAGCATGCCGACCTTGCCGGAGGCGAAGTTCTTGGTGAGGTCGGTGCGGTTGACGGCGGCCGGGCTCTTCTCGGTGAGGCCCGCGTCGGCCCACTTCCCCAGCTGCGTGAACGTCTCGACGTTGGCGGCGGAGTTGATGGCGTACTTGCCGCCGGAGTCCTGATAGCCGCCTCCGTTGCCCAGCATCCAGATGAACGCCTCGGCCTGGGCTTCCTCCTTGCCGAGCGGGACGCCGAGGGGCACCTCGACGCCGGCCTGCTTGAGCGCGGTCGCGGCGGCGGTGACCTCGGCCCAGGTCTGCGGCGGCTTCTTGGGGTCGAGGCCGGCCTTCCGGAACAGGTCGTTGTTGATGAGGAACATCCGGGCGCTGGAGACGAACAGGATGCCGTACGCGGTGCCGTCCTGGCGGCCGGCGTCGGCCATGGCGGCGATGAGGTCCCCCTCGGTGCTGACGGAGAGCACCTCCGGGACGGGGTACAGCAGCCCGCTCTTGGCGAAGTCGGCGTAGCCGCCGGTCTGGAGGATGTCCGGCTGGTCGCCGTTCTGGACCATGGTCTTGACCTGGGCGTCGATGTCGTTCCAGTTGATCACCTGCAGGTCGACCTTGATCTTGGGGTTCGTCGTCTCGAACGCCTTGATCACGTCCTGCCAGTACGCCTGGCTGGGGTTGTCGCCGTTGGAGCCGTAGTCCGCCGCGACGAACTTGATCGTGGTGACCCCGTCCGGGCCGGCCGAGGTGCCGGAACCGCCCCCGCAGGCCGAGAGCACGAGCGCGCCGACGATTCCGGCGGCGGACAGGGCGAAGAGACGTCGCTTCATGGCAACTACCGCCTGATTCACGAAGAGAAAGGTTGACGCGCGAAACTGAGCAGGTTGGGCGCGTATCGCTCAACTTAGAGCACCCACCCTTGCTTCTGTCACCTGCGAACCCGGGTGAGTTATGCACTTGTGACCACCGCGCGGCGGTCGAGGCGTCATGCATCGTTCTGATTGTTTTTGATTGATAGATGCGGCAACCGAGCACTTGACGTCATCCAAAGGGGACTGCTGTCATGTCGCGGACCAGTCGGCCGTGTCGGCGAGCGAAAGGCGGCGGTGATGAGAGAACGCTCTTCCGTACGAATCAGAGGCAGAGGCAGAGGTAGAGGCAGAGGCGGGCGACCAGCCGTCCTCGGCCTGGTGGCGGCCATGGTCGCGGCGCTCTTCTCGGTGGTGGGCCCGGCGTCGCCGGCGGCCGCGGCGACCGCGGGCGACGCCACCGGGGTCAGCCAGTCCGGGAACACCGTCACGATCAGTACGTCGACGGCGGCGAAGGCCCGGATCACGCTCGCCCGGCAGGACATCTTCCGGATATGGCTGTCGCCGAACGGCGGCTTCACCGACGATCCGGCGGGCAACGCCCTCGCGATCGACACCGACTTCGGTGCCGTGACCACGAGCGTCACGGACGCGGGCGCCTACTACCGGATCAGCACCCCGGCCCTGAACATACGAGTCAACAAGTCCCCGCTGCGGTTCTCCGTCTACCGCGCCGACAACTCCACGCTGGTGTGGGCGGAGTCCCAGCCCATGTCGTGGACGGGTACGCAGACCAGCCAGTACCTCGCCCAGGGCACGGACGAGCAGTTCTACGGCACCGGTCTGCGGCTCGGCGAGTGGGCCCTGCGCGGCAAGACCGTCCCCATCTCCGGCAGCAACAAGTGGCTGGAGAACCACAACGCGAGCCCCGCGCCCTTCTACATATCGACCAACAACTACGGCGTGATGCGCAACACCTGGGCCCCGGGCACGTACACCTTCGGCGCGCCGGGCACGTTCACGCACAACGAGAACCGCTTCGACGCCTGGTACTTCGTCGGCGACTCCCTCAAGGGCGTCCTCGACTCGTACACCGACGTCAGCGGCAAGCCGTTCCTCGCCCCCCTCTGGGGCTTCGAGCTGGGCAACGCCGACTGCTGGAACGCCTCCAACCCCGACTACACCGGTGACCACGACCGGCTCCGTCACCAGACCACGAAGGACGTCCTCGGATACGCGACCGACGCCCGCGCCGCCGACATGCCCTCGGGCTGGTTCCTGCCCAACGACGGCTACGGCTGCGGCACTTCGGACCTGAAGGCGACCGTGGACGGCCTGAAGGCGAAGGGCTTCCAGACGGGCCTGTGGACCTCCACCGGTCTCGCGAACATCGACGACGAGGTCGGTGTCGCGGGCAGCCGTGGCGTCAAGACGGACGTCGCCTGGATCGGTCCCGGCTACAAGTACGCCTTCGACGGCGTGCAGCAGGCCGTGGACGGCATCGAGAAGAACTCCGACGCCCGCCGCTACGTCTGGACGGTCGACGGCTGGGCCGGCACCCAGCGCAACGCCATCGTCTGGACCGGCGACACCCCGGGCAACTGGGACGCCATGCGCTGGCACGTGCCCGCCGTCACCGGCGCGGGCCTCTCCGCCCTCAACTACGCCGCCGGCGACGTGGACGGCATCTTCCAGGGCAGTCCGAAGACATACGTCCGCGACCTCCAGTGGAAGGCCCTGACGCCCGTCTTCATGACGATGTCCGGCTGGGGCGCCACCAACCCGGAGGCCGGCTACCAGGACAAGCAGCCCTGGCGGTTCTCCGACCCGTACCTGTCCATCAACCGCAAGTACCTCAAGCTGAAGATGCGGCTCATGCCGTACTTCTACTCCATGAGCCGGGTGGCGACCGAGACCGGTACGCCGACGCTGCGGGCCATGGTCCTGGAGTACCCGAACGACCCGGTCGCGCGCGGCAACCAGACGAGTGGTCAGTTCATGTCCGGCGACTCGCTGCTGGTGGCTCCCGTCGTGACGGACACCACGAAGCGTGACGGCATCTACCTGCCCGCCGGCACGTGGACCGACTACTGGAGCGGCAAGACGTACAGCGGGCCGGGCTGGCTGAACGGCTACGACGCCCCGCTCGACCGGCTGCCGATGTTCGTCAAGGGCGGCGGAATCGTGCCGATGTGGCCGCAGATGAACCACACCGGCGAGAAGCCCGTCGACACCCTCACCTACGACGTGTACCCGCGCGGCTCGTCGACGTTCACGCTGTACGAGGACGACGGCATCACCCGCCAGTACCAGACCGGCGCGTACGCCAAGCAGAAGGTCGACGTCACCGCCCCGACCTCCGGCGCCGGCGACGTGAAGATCAGCGTCGGCGCGAGCACCGGCACCTACACGGGCAAGCCCGCCTCGCGCCGCTACGAGTTCACCGTCCACGCGGCCGCCGCCCCCGGCGGCGTCACCGTCGACGGTACGGCCCTGCCGGCAATGACGTCGAAGGCCGCGTACGACGCCGCCACGACCGGCTGGTACTTCGACCCGGCCGACCGCTCCGGCGCCCTGTGGGTCAAGACGGGCTCGAAGTCCGGCGCGTTCACGGTCACCGCGTCCGGTGTGACACTACTCCCGGCCGCCGAGGTCCCCGCCACCGGCGAGCCGCTCTCCAAGGCCGCCTGGAAGATCGCGTACACCGACAGCCAGGAGACCACGTCCGAGGACGGGGCCGCCGCCAACGCCATCGACGGCGACCCGGCCACCAAGTGGCACACCGCCTACTCCGGCGGCGCCGCCGCGCAGCTCCCCCACGAGGTCCAGATCGACCTCGGAGCTCGCTACGACGTGGACAGCCTGTCGTACCTGCCACGTCAGGACGGCGGAAGCAACGGCCGCATCGGGTCGTACGAGGTGTACGTCTCCGACACCACGGCGAGCTGGGGCAGCCCGGTCGCGACCGGGGTGTGGGCCGACAGCGCCACGGAGAAGAAGGCGTCCTTCGCCCCGAAGACGGGCCGCTACCTGCGGCTGAAGGCCCTCACCGAGGCGGGTGACAGCGGTCCGTGGACCAGTGCCGCCGAGATCTCCGCCACCGGCCGCGCGACGCCGCCGCCGGCGAACGCGACGCTGGTCAACGGGGCGTCGGGCACCTGCGTGGACCTGCCCTACAGCGCCTCCGCCCCGGGCACCGAACCCACGCTGTACACCTGCCACGGCAGCGCCAACCAGCGCTGGACATTCACCGCCGCCGGGGCCCTGACCGGCAAGGACGGCGTCTGCCTCGACGGCGCGGGCACCACGGTCGCCGTCCAGCCGTGCAACGGCTCGGCCGGCCAGAAGTGGCAGCTCGGCGCCCAGTCGACCGTCACCAGCGGCGGGCGCTGCCTCGCCCCGGTCGGGGCGGGCACGGCGAACGGCACGAAGCTGACGCTCGCCACCTGCTCGGGCACGGCGGCCCAGCGCTGGACGCCCACGGCCTGACGAGAACCACCTCCTGACCTGCGCCCCCGACCGGACATCGGCCGGGGGCGCAGCCATGGCACGAAAACCTAGACATCCAAAGTTTTCGCGCTTACCGTGGCATAACCGGCGGCTTCCCCGGCCGCCCCGCGCCCCGCCCCTCCCCGGCGCAAGGAGCCCCCATGTTCACCGCCACGCAGAGCACCCCCCTCGACTCCCCTGACCTCGTCCCCCTCCAGCCCGGCCTGCGCCTTCGGGACGAACGACGAGCCCTGTGCGTGATGCCCGCGACCACCGAGGCGGTGCCGCTGCTACGCCGCTTCGCCCGGGAGACGGCACGCCGCTGGGAACTTGGCGACGAGGCCGACGAGGCGCTCGGCGTCATCGCGACCGAGCTCGTCGCCAACGCCGTCCGGCACAGCGGTAGCCTCGACGTGGCGGTGCTGCTGACCACCACCGGGCGCACGGTGACCCTCCAGGTCCAGGACACCGGCAGGTGGCGCCCCCGACGCCCGCGCCTCCCCGGCGACGACGCCGCCGCGTGCTGCGGCCGGGGCCTGCGGCTGGTCCGTGCGTACGCCCTGGACTGCGCCATCGTCCGGACGGCACGCGGCACGCGGGTTGCGGTGACGCTGCACCCCGACACGGTGATCGAGCAGGCACCACCGGCGCCGGACTAGCGGGTGTCCGGCGTGAGGCGTCTGGGGCTTCCCGGAAGGCTCGAAACTGGTCAACTATGCGGACCAGGAGCGATCCCGTGCTCCCTGAGCCACACGCGGATCGCTTCCGCCTCATGCGAACGCCCCAGAGCATCCAGGAACTCCGCCTGTAGGTCCAGCATGGCAGGCAGTTCCGGGGGCACGCGATGGGTCACGGCGACTTGGCCGCGCCAGAACTCCACGACCTCCCCGGTGGCACGCAGCGCTCCGAGGGGATCCTTCTTCTTCCCCAGCAGCACGGCCAGGACGGACAGGGGCCGAACGAGGTCGCGCTCGTACGCGGCAGGATCGTCCCGCACCAGCCGACGGTAGATCTCCACCGCCTGCTCGGTCCTGGTGAGGGCTTGCGTCTGCTCCCCTGACTGCGCGAGGTAGGAACCAAGGTTGGTCAGCGACCGTGCGAACTCGGGTTCGTGCGTGGCGGGATCGTCCTGCACCAGCCGACGAAGGATCTCCGCCGCCTGCGCGGTGACGGCAAGGGCTTGGCCCAGGCCGCCTGCCTCCCTCGCCTTGACGCCGAGATCGATGAGCGAGGCCGCGAGGCGGGATTCGTACGCGGCAGGGTCGCGCTTCGCCAGACGATGGTAGATCTCCACCGCCTGCCCGTTGACGGCAAGGGCCTCCCCCTGCCGCCCGGACTCCTCCAGGCGCTCGTCGAGGCTGGTCAGCGACCGGGCGAGCTCTGGTTCGTGCGCGGCGGGATTGTCCTTGGCCAGCCGGCGGTAGATCTCCACCGCCTGCTCGGCGATGGTGAGGGCTTCGGTCTCGCTCCCCGCCTCCGCCAGATAAGCCCCGAGGTTCGTCAGCGACCGGGCGAGGTCGGGTTCGTACGCGGCGGAATTGTTCTTCGCCAACCGGCGAAGAATCTCTACCGCCTGCGCGGTGACGGCGAGGGCTTGGGGCTGCTGAGCGCCCTCATGCAACCAGATACCGAGATTCATGAGCGAGACAGCGAGCTGGGGCTCGTGCGCGGCAGGGTTGTCCTGCGCCAGCCGGCGAAGGATCTCCACGGCCCGCTCGGTGATGGTGAGCGCGTCTTCCTGCTGCCCGGACCGCGCCAGCCAGATGCCGGCATTCGTCAGCGAGAGAGCGAGGCGGGGTTCGTAGGCAGCAGGATTGTCCTTCGCCAGCCGATGAAAGATCTCCACCGCCTGCGCGGTGACGGACAAGGCTTCGGTCAGGCCTCCGAGTTCCCCCGCCCGGCTGCCGAAGTTCGTCAGCGAGCCGGCGAAGTCGGGCTCGAACGCGGCAGGGTTGACCCTCGCGAGGCGTCGGTAGATCTCCACCGCCTGCCCGGTGACGACGAAGGCGGCGGTCGTCCGGCCCAGCTGCGCCAGGTGAACGCCCAGGTTGGGCAGTGACCGGGCGAGTTCAGGCTCGTATGGCGTGGGGTTGTCCTTCGCCAGCCGACGAAGAACCGCCACGCCGTGCTCGGTGATCGTGACAGCGTCGGTCAGCCGGCCCATGCCCGCCAGCCGGTTGCCGAGATTGATGAGGGAGGCGGCGAGGGGGGGTTCGTGCGCGGCGGGGTGGTCCTTCGCCAGATGGCGGTAGATCTCCACCGCTTGCTCGGTGACGGTCAAGGCTTCGCCTGGCCGGCCCATGACCGCCAGGTGGTTGCCGAAGGTGGTCAGCGAGCGGGCGAGGTCGGGTTCGTGCGCGGCGGGGTCGTCTTTCGCCAGCCGACGGTAGATCTCCACCGCCTGCTCGGCCATGGTGAGGGCGTCCGTCTGCTCACCCACCTGCGCCAGGTGGAGGCTGTAGTTGGTCAGCGACCGGGCGAGCTCGGGTGCGTGCGCGACAGGATCGTGCCGCGCGATCTGCCGATCGGCTTGCACGAGGGCGGCGTTGAGCCGTACCGCGAGGCCGTCGGTGATGCGAGAAGGGTACGGCAGGGCAGCGGTCGCCGTCTGGACTGCCTGGTAGGCGAGAGGGACTCGGTCCAGGGCGGCGGAGAAGGCGTCCAGAAGGAGTTCGCTGCCAGTGACACGGCCGGCGTTGTAGTGGCCGGTGGCGGCGCGCGCCAGGACGATGATGATCTGCGCCTGTTGTCCGGGTGCGGCCGCGCTCAGAAGAGCGGGCAGGCTGAGCTGATCGTCGGCGAGGACGCGTGAGGCGTGGTACTCGGCGATACGGTCGGGCTGGAGGGAACCCCAGAAGCGGTCGAGATCGGCCGGGTACAGCTTGGACAGCCAATGGACGATGCCTGCGGCTCTGTCGGCGGGCAGGCCAGGGACCGTCTCGATGACGGAGGCAGCCTCTTCCTCGCTGGCGGCTCCGCACAGCGCGGCGGCGGCGACCGCCGCGGCGAGGGCCCGGGTCGGCAGGTTCAGCTTGTAGGCGGGGGCGTCGGCGCTGGTCTCCCAGAAGCGTTCCTCGTGGGATAGCAGGATTTCTTCCGCCGGGGTTCCAGGTGCGCTGACGGTGGGGGCCGGACCCTGCTGCAACAGAGTGACCAGGGCGGTCATGTGCAGCGTGAGTGCGTTGTCGTAGCGGGGATGCTTCAGGTCGTCGGGCGGCTGAAGGGCTTCGGCCAGGGCCGCCCAGTCGTGTGCGGGAACGGTGGGCACGCGGGGCAGCAGGCGCGCGAAGTCCTTCGCGGCCTGCGTGAACGCGCTCAGACGCCCCTGGTCGGGCTCGTTGCGGGGGGTCAGCGGGGCGAGCGGAGCGACGAGAGCCGCGGTCAGCCGGGTGCGTACGGCAGGGGCGGCGTTGAGCGCGTCGGTACGCCACTCCCCATCGGAGCGGGCCAGCAACAGGACGCGCACACGGTGGCGGGAGCGGTGCAGCTGGGCGATCAGGCGCCGGACCAGACGGGGGCGGGTCTCGGCGTAGTCGACGACGACGAGCAGAGGCAGCGCCGTGGCGAGCGCGGAGAAGTCCGGTGAGGCGTCGTGGTCGGTGAGCTCCGAGCGCAGGTGCCCGGCAGCCCACCCCCGGCGGCTGAGGATGGCGGTGAGACGGCGGGCCAGGCGGGTCTTGCCCTGACCGCCGGGCCCGGTCGTCACCCACACCGAAAGGGCGGCCGGCCCGCTCTCACACCACGTGCGCAGGGCGGCGAGTTCGTCGTCGCGGCCGTGGAACGCGACGGCTTCGGCGTCCGCGCGCAGCAGCGCGGCCGGCGAGTTCAGGTCCCGGTCGGATGCGGCCGGGGCGAGCAAGGCGGCCGCTTCGACCAGTTCCAGGTCCGGTTCCCAGTCGGTGTGCTCGGTGATCAGTGCGCGGAAGTCGTCGTCGGCCAAGAGCTCGGCGGCCGGGGTGGCGGTCAAGCGCGTGCCGCCGTCGGCCCGCCGGTCCCGGCGTACGACTCCGCACAGCAAGTCCCCGGTCAAGGGGTCGTCGCTGAGAACGGCGGCCCCCGACATCCCCGACCAACGGCTGCCCGCCCCGCCGGCCGACGGCATGGTAGGGGCGATGCTGACGATCTCGTAGTGGCCGGCGAGGAGTCCGGTACCAGGCACGATGTGTCCGGTCAGCTGCTCGTCCAAGCGGCGCCCGTCCCGGGGGTCCTTCTGCATACGGGGAAAGCCCACCAGCGTGACCGGGTACGGGCGCGTGCCGATCAGGCGGCCGAACCGCTGGGGCGGCCGAGTGAGCAGATCGGCAAGCGAGTCCGGTGAAGGCCACCCGTGACCGTCGTCGACTTCGATCAGCGCGGCATCCACCGCCTCGTCCTTGCGCCGCCAGCGCACGGTCGCGGGAGACTCCCCCCGTCCCGTGTCCGGACGGGACACCGTCACCGCCCCCTGGCCTGCGTCGGCCATGCCGTCAAGCACATGAGCGGCTGTCAGCGCCAGGCGCGGCGCCAGCAGATAGCCTGAACCCAGCGCCCTCTGATTCGTGCCGGCCTTACGAACCCGGATCTGCACCCGGCGGTCGAACTCCACACGCCCCCCACGCTCATCACTGCACGGTGCACCGATCCCGACCCCGACCCCGTCCCCTGGCCGGGGGGGCTACTCCACGTCGCTGATCTCGATGTCGCCGCCGTCCGGCGCATGCGCCTTCAGCTGCACCGTCACCGTGTGGGTCGCCCGGTCCCCCGACTCCTTCTTGGCGCCCAGACTGACGACGCTGAACCGCAGCCCCCCATCCGCCCCCTGGGTACGCGACAGCTCCATGCCCAACTCGAGCGTGATCTCCCCCAGCGTGAACAACAGCCCCTTGTCACCGCCCCCCGTACCACCAGGACTGGCGATCCGCTGCTGCGCCTCAGCGACCTGATCCCGCAACAGCGTGATCGCGTCCGCCAGATCCATCCACTCCTGCTCCCCACCACGAGCATTGCCCATCGCCATCCCCCGTCCCGCCCCACGCTCCTGCCCCACGGCAGGAGCACACCTGCTTACTTCTCCCTGCGCCCCCGGCTGAAACCCGCCACGACCGCGCCGTCCCCGCGCATCTCGGGCGACGCGCCCCGGTCGGAGCCACGGGAGTCGGCGCTGGCCTTATATGCGGGGACTGATAGCTCCGTTGGAGCGGAAGAACGGCCGCGCCGCGCGAGGACGCGGCCGGCGGGGAGGCGATGCCCGCGGTGCGGGCGCGGATCACTGCGGCCCGGCGTACGGACCACACCTGCAGTGGCGCGGCATCGCCACCCCTTACGACAAGACCGCCCAGTCCTACGAAGCAGCCGTCACCTTCGCATCACTCCTGATGTGGGCGTGACATTTGACGACGGAACCTAGGACGCCGGGGCGCCCCCGCCCCCCGACCCCGACCCCGACTCCGGTTCCCGCTCCCGCTGCCGGTCCAGCACCTCCAGGAGCACGTCCCGCAGCCGGCCGATGTCCCCGGCCATGTCGATCGACGGCTCCAGCAGCCACTGGAGCTGCAGGCCGTCCGTCGCGGCCAGCAGGATCCGGGCGGCCCAGTCGGCATCGGCGTCCGACACCGGCCCCTTGGATGCGAGCCCCGGCGGCGGCCCCCCGGGCAGCAGAGCCGCGATCTGAAGCCGCAGGCCGCGATAGCGCTCCGTGAAGAACGTGTGCCCGGGGTGATCCGGATCGGCGGAGGCCGCGGCGATGTCCAGGAACAGCTTGACCAGCCCGGGTGTGGCCGCGTTCCGGGCCAGCAACTCCGTCCGCCAGAGGACGGTCTCCGGCGTGTACACCTCGGCCGCGGCGGTGTCGCGGGCCTCGATCACAGCCGTCAGCAGCGCCTCACGGCTCCCGAAGTGGTGCAGTACGCCCGCGTCGGTCATCCCCACCCGCTGGGCGATGTCCCGCACGGACACGCCCCGGCTGCCCGCCTCGGCATAGGCCGCGAGAGCGGCGTCGAGGATCTCCTGCCGCTTCGCGGCGGTCTTGGCGTACGGGCCCCGGGGGCGTCGTGTGGTCACCCGAGCAATGTAGCCACGGACCCATGGAGGAAAACCTCGCACCCCTACATTTTCAACTGGTGTTGCCGTAATAGGCGTCCGGTCCGTGCTTACGGGTGAAGTGCCGCTCCAGCAGATGCCTCGGTGGTTCGGAGGCGTGCCCGAGGCGGGACCCCAGCGCCAGCGTGTGCAGCGCCATCTCCGCCACGGCCTCGCAGACGATGGCGTTCTCCAGCGCAGCCTTCGCGGTGGCGCCCCAGGTGAAGGGGCCGTGTCGTGAGACGAGCGCTCCGGGGACCCCGTCGGCCCGACGGGGGTCCCCGTCGAGCCGGGCAACGATCACCTGCCCGGTGTTGTACTCGTAGTCCTGCGCGCACTGCTCCGCGGTGAGGTCCGCCGTCACGGGGACGGGGCCGTTGAAGGTGTCGGCGTGTGTCGTGCCGAGCACGGGGATCGGGCGGCGTGCCTGGGCGAAGGCGACGGCATGCGCCGAGTGCGTGTGGGTGACGCCGCCGATGGAGGGAAAGGCCAGGTAGAGGCACCGATGGGTTTCGGTGTCGGTGGACGGCCTGAGGCGGCCGTCGACGACTCGCCCGTCCTCCAGTGCCACCGCCACCAGGTCCTCCTCGGTGAGGTCGGCGTAGGAGACCCCGGACGGCTTGATGACGAAGACGCCGGCGTCTCGGTCCACTCCGCTGACGTTTCCCCAGGTGAGGGTGGCCAGACCGGCCTCCGGGATGCGCAGGTTGGCCGCGAGGACCTCGCGACGGAGGTCCTTGAGGATGGTCTCGCTCACTACGCTCTCACCGTCTTTCCGACATGCGCGCGGCGGCTTCCTGGGACCGGCGTCCGGCAGGCCCCGCAGTCGCGCATGAGTGGGCTGGACTGATGGGGCCGCGCCAGGCGGCGCGGCTGCACGACCGCAGCAGCCCCGAGTGCAGTAGCCCCGAGGACAGATTGTGAGCGTTAACAAGCAGAAACCTCAAGAGGTGAGCGCAGATTCCTCCCCACAGCGCGCGGCGATCGCTGCATAATGTGAGCGCCAACATCGATACCCCGTCGACCATCTCCCGCTCGGTCCGAGATGTGTGCGGGGCGCGGCTGGTTCGGTACCTTGAGGGAAGGCCGCTCGACGAGGAAAGGAAGAGAGTTGACCCAGCTCCCAGACGTCTCGCGAGCGCCCACGATGACGGACGTCGCGCGCGTCGCCGGCGTGTCCCATCAGACCGTTTCACGGGTGCTCAGCGACCACCCGAACGTCAGCGCCAAGACCCGGGCCGCGGTGACACAGGTCATCGAGCAACTGGGGTACCGCCGTAACTCGGCAGCCCGGGCTCTGGCCACTCGCCGGACCCACACGCTGGGCGTCATCGCGGTGAACACCACGCTGCACGGGCCCGCCAGCACCGTGGCGGGAGTTCAAGAAGCGGCTCGGGACCGCGGCTATCTGACGTCCGCCGTCACGCTGCGGACAGCCACGCAGACAGCCCTCGCCGAAGCCATGCAGCACCTCGCCGGATGGGGCGTGGAGGGGATCGTCGCCGTCACTCCCCAACGCGACGCGGTGAGGGCCCTGGCGGCCTTGGAAGCACCGTGCCCGGTGGTCACCGTGGAGGGCGGTCACACCCTGGACCTGCCAGGGGTGTCGCTGGACCAGAACCTCGGCGCTCGCATGATCACGGAACATCTTCTCGCGTCGGGCCACGCCACCGTGTGGCATGTCGCGGGCCCTCCCGACTGGCTGGAGAGCGAGGCCCGCACGCAGGGGTGGGAGGACGCGCTACGAGAGGCCGGCGCCGAGGTACCACCCCTGCTGCGCGGCGACTGGAGTCCGCTGTCGGGATACCAGGCCGGTCAGCAGCTCGCGGGTCGGGTCAGGGCGTCACGAGGGCGGGGAACGGGCCTCACCGCGGTGTTCGTCGCCAACGACCAGATGGCCCTCGGCGTTCTACGGGCCTTGCGGGAAGCGGGGTTGCGCACGCCGGAGGACGTGGCGGTCGCCGGCTTCGACGACATCCCCGAGGCGGAGTTCTTCCCACCCCCGCTGACGACGATCCGTCAGGACTTCGCCTCGATCGGCCGCGACAGCATCGGGCTGCTCCTCGACCACATCGAAGGCCGGACTGACGAGTCGACGCACCTGGTGGTGGCGCCCGAGCTCATCGTGCGCGCCAGTACGGCCCGCAGGAGCCCTCCCCGCGGGGAGTGACCCCCACCGCCCAGGGTTTGCCCCCGCCCCGTGGGGAGCCGGGCCCCGTGGGGAGCCGGGCCCCGGGACGCGTCGGGGCCCCCGTGCAGGGTGGTATGCCCGTTGTCCTGGGTGGCAAGCCGGTGGGTGACGCCGACGACAGCGGTACGGCAGGGTCAGGGAATGGAGGCGGGCGCCGCGCGTGTGGATCTTCGCGCGGGCCCGGCCGGGGGAAGCCGCACGGGAACCGGGAGTCAGTCGGCGGCGGGGCGGCGTCCACTCATCAGACGTTGCAGCACGATGAACACGAGCAGCAGGGCGCCGATGACGATCCGGGTCCACCAGGAGCTGAGCGTGCCCTGGAAGTTGACGACCGTCTGGATCATGCCCAGAACGAGCACGCCGAGGGCGGTGCCCAGGACGAAGCCGGAACCTCCGGTCAGCAGCGTGCCGCCGATCACGGTGGCGGCGATCGCGTCGAGTTCCATGCCCATGGCGTGGAGGGCGTAGCCGGAGAGCATGTAGAAGGTCAGCAGCAGGCCGCCGAGCGCGGAGCACAGGCCGCTGACCGCGTATACGGCGATCTTGGTGGAGCCCACCGGAAGACCCATCAGGCGCGCGGAGGACTCATTGCCGCCCAGCGCGTACACGTTGCGGCCGAAGCGCGTGTGGTGCAGTACGACGAAGGCGATCACCAGCACGGCCAGGGCGATGACCACGGGGATCGAGACGAACAGTCCCCCCGGCCCGTACAGCCGGGTCTGCGCGATTCCCGCCGTGGTGGGATCGCTGATCGTGATGGATTCGGTGCTGATCGTGTAGCAGAGCCCGCGGGCGAGGAACATGCCGGCCAGGGTGACGATGAACGGCTGGATCTCGAAGGTGTGGATGATCCAGCCCATGAGCGCCCCGCTCGCGGCGCCGACCAGCAGGACCAGGGGAACGACGGTGGCCAGGGGCCAGCCGTGCGACTCGACCATCCAGGCGGTGAGCATGGTCGACAGGGCCACCATGGAGCCGACGGACAGATCGATGCCGCCGGTGAGGATGACGAAGGTCGCCCCGACCGCGACGACCAGCAGGAATCCGTTGTCGATCAGCAGGTTCAGTACGACTTGCGCGGAGAGGAAGCCCTCGTAGCGCACCGATCCGACGCTGAACATGACGACCAGCAGGACGGCCGTGACGATCAGTGGGATACGGGTGCGGGTGCGCGGGGACACGGTCGCGAAGGGGCGGGTGAGTTGCGCGGCGGCGCTCGCGATGCCGGTACTCATGCGCGTACCTCCTGCTGCTGCGGGGCGGCGCCCGCCGTGGTGTGGGATCGGGGAGTGGTTGTCCTGCGGCGGCGCAGGACCTTGGCCCGGAAGACCGGGGACTGCACGAGGCAGACGACGATGACGACGAATGCCTTGAAGACGAGGGTGGTCTCGGGTGGGACGCCGAGCGTGTAGACGGTGGTGGACAGGGTCTGGATGATCAGGGCACCCAGGACGGTGCCGCCGAGGGTGAAGCGTCCGCCGGTCAGGGCGGTGCCGCCGACGACGACGGCGAGGATCGCGTCGAGTTCGATCCACAGACCGGCGTTGTTGCCGTCGGCGCTGGAGACGTTGGAACTGATCATCAGCCCGGCGACGGCGGCGCACAGCGCGCTGAAGACGTAGACCAGGGCGAGCAGACCGCCGGCGCGGATGCCGACCAGGCGGCTGGCGGCGGGGTTGCCGCCTACGGACTCGATCAGCATGCCGAGTGCGCTGCGACGGGTGATGAAGGCGGTGAGCGCGACGAGGGCGGTTGCCAAGAGGACGGCGAACGGGAAGGTCAGCCAGTAGCCGCCTCCGATCATCTTGTAGGGGCCGCTGGTCACCGTGATGATCTGGCCGTCGGTGATCAGCTGGGCGACGCCGCGGCCCGCGACCATGAGGATCAAAGTGGCCACGATGGGCTGCACGCCCAGCCCGGACACGAGGAAGCCGTTGGCGAGGCCCAGTACGAGGGCGACGCCGAGCGCGAGGGCGACGGCCGTGAGCATGGTGGCGACGCTGCCGGGATGTGCGGCGGTGGAGATGTGCCCACAGGCGAGGGCACCGGCGATGGCGACGGTGGAACCCACCGAGAGGTCGATGCCGCGGGTGGCGATGACGAGGGTCATGCCGAGCGCCACCAGGGTGAGGGGCGCGCCGAATTGGAGGATGTCGATGAGGCTGCCGTAGAGGTGGCCGTCGCGTATGCGGACGGAGAAGAAGTCGTGGTGGAACGCGAGGTTGCCGAGGAGCAGAGCGAGCAGGATGAGCGTCGGCCACAGCAGGCGGTGGCCGGCCAGTCGTCTCCCGATTCCGCCGACCGCCGTGGACTTGGACTTGGACCTGGCGGGCTGGGGGGTCATGAGTCCGCTCCCGTGGCGATCGTCGTGAGGATGCGTTCGGGCGTGACGCTGTCGTCGTTCGTGAGGGTGGCCACCATGCGGTGGTCGCGGAGCACGGCGATGTGGTGGCTCAGGCGCAGGACCTCTTCGAGTTCCGCCGAGATGAACAGCACGGCGGTGCCTTCGCTCGCCAGGCAGGCCACGAGTTTCTGGATCTCCGCCTTGGCCCCGATGTCGATGCCCCGGGTGGGTTCGTCGAGGATCAGGAGCCGGGGTGCGGTCAGCAGCCAACGCGCGAGGAGGACTTTCTGCTGGTTGCCCCCGCTGAGGTGGCGTACCTGCGCTTCGGGGTCGGCGGGGCGGATGTCCAGGGCTTCGATCCAGTGCCGTGCCAGTTCGTCCTGTTTCGCACGGGCCAGCGGCCTGGTCCAGCCGCGGGCGGCCTGCAGAGCGAGGATGACGTTCTCGCGGACCGTGAGCTCGCCCACCAGTCCCTCGGACTTGCGGTTCTCGGAGCAGAACGCGATGCCTCGGGCGATGGCGTGGCGGGGGGTGCGCAGGAGTACCCTCTCGCCCTCGATGCTCACTTCTCCGGCGTCCGCGCTGTCCGCGCCGAACAGGAGGCGTGCCACCTCGGTGCGGCCCGATCCCAGGAGGCCGGCCAGTCCGATGACCTCGCCGGCATGGATGTCGAGGTCGTACGGTTCGATCGAGCCGGTGCGGGTCAGTTGTCGTGCCCGGAGGAAGGGCTCGCTGGTCGCCCGTTCGGCCGCTTGCTCGTGGGCGCGGTCGGACAGCTGGTCGAGGGTGGCCAGTTCCCCGCCGATCATGCGCTGCACCAACGTCACCGGTGTGAGTTCGCCGATGGGGTACTCGCCTTCCAGGCGGCCGTTGCGCAGGATGGTCACGCGGTCGCAGAGATCGAATACCTGGTCGAGGAAGTGCGTGACGAACAGGATGGCCACACCGCGGTCCCGCAGGCGCCGCACCAGCGTGAAGAGCTGGGCTACCTCCTCGCGATCCAGGCTGGAGGTGGGTTCGTCCAGCACGAGCACCTTCGCCGAGACGTCCACCGCCCGGACGATGGCGACGAGCTGCTGCACCGCCAGGGAGTGCGAACCGAGCAGACCGGTGACGTCCAGGTCGAGGTCCAGTTCCGTCAGCAGCTCTGCCGCCCGCTGGCGCATCGCGGACCAGTGGATGAGACCGAACCGGCGCGGTTCGCGCCCGATGAGGATGTTCTCGGCGACCGAGATGTTCGGGCAGAGGTTGACCTCCTGGTAGACGGTGCTGATGCCGGCCTGCTGCGCCTGGAGGGGGCCTGCGAACGTGTGAGGCCGGCCGTCGACGAGGATGGTGCCGCCGTCGGCGGGGTGGACACCGGTGAGCACCTTGATCAAGGTGGACTTCCCGGCGCCGTTCTCGCCCATCAGGGCGTGCACCTCACCGGGGAAGAGCCGCAGGGCGACTCCGTCGAGGGCGAGCACGCCCGGGAACTGCTTGCGGATGTCCTGGGCTTCCAGGACCGGCCGCGGGCCGCAGGCGTCCGTGGGCCGCGGGGTGGACGGGGATGCCATCCGCCCTCCTCTCGTGGGTGGGGTGGTGGAGCGCGCTCCGGACGGTGAAGGAAGTGAAGGAGGCACCGGTGCCGGGCCTCCTCCGGCACCGGAACGTGCTCTTTCAGTAGTTCCGGGACGGCAGCGCGGCCGCGGCCTTGTCCTGCGGGAAGACGCCCTCCTCGGTCTCCACACGAGTCGGCACGGCCTCCCCGGCCGCGACCTTCTTGGTCAGCTCCATCAGCTGGTCACCGAGCAGCGGGTTGCACTCCACCACGACGTTGATCTTGCCCTCGGTCATCGCGACGAAGGCGTCCTTGATTCCGTCCACCGAGATCACCTTGATGTCCGTCCCGGGCTTCTTGCCGGACTCCTCGATGGCCTGGATGGCGCCGAGGGCCATGTCGTCGTTGTGGGCGTAGAGGACGTCGATGTCGTTCTGGGACTTCAGGAACGCCTGCATGACTTCCTTGCCCTTGGCGCGGGTGAAGTCGCCCGACTGCGAGGCAACGATCTTGAACTTGCCGTCGGCGCGGATGACGTCGGCGAAGCCCGCCTTGCGGTCGTTGGCGGGCGCTGAGCCCGTGGTGCCCTGGAGCTCGACGATGTTGACCGGGCCCTGCTCGTTGGCGTACGCGCCGGTCAGCCACTCGCCCGCGGACTTGCCCTCCTTGACGAAGTCCGAGCCCAGGAAGGTCTTGTAGAGGGAGGTGTCCTTGGTGTCCACGGCGCGGTCGGTGAGGATGACCGGGATGCCCGCGTCCTTGGCCTCCTTCAGCACCGTGTCCCAACCGGACTCCACGACCGGCGAGAAGGCGATGACGTCGACCTTCTGCTGGATGAAGTTGCGGATCGCCTTGATCTGGTTCTCCTGCTTCTGCTGCGCGTCGGAGAACTTGAGGGTGATCCCGGCCTTCTTCGCCGCCTCCTGGACCGACTTGGTATTGGCGGTACGCCAACCGCTCTCGGCGCCGACCTGGGCGAAGCCGAGCGTGATCGTGCCGTCGGAGCCACCCTTGGCTCCCGAGGGGGCGCCGGAGGCGGGGCCCTCGGTCGAGCAGGCGGTCAACGCCGAGGAGGCGAGAAGGGCGGCGGCGAGGACGAGAGCTGCTCTGCGAGCCATATCGAGTGTCCTTTTTACTAGGAGTCCCAGGAGTGCTGTCGCATTGTGAGCGCTAACAAGCCAGCTTCTCAACCCCCTTGCGCGCGTTACCTGCCCGTTACCGCGTCGGGTGCCGGGGCCTCACATACGACCCACCCGCGACCTCTTGCCTATCGGCATTGTTAGCGCTCACACTGCATGGCACTGCGGTAACTTCGCCTGCCGGGCCGCCTGCCGCCCCACGGCTCCTTCGAAAGGCACGCTGTTGACATCACCCCATCCCCACGCGCCCACCCCGCATTCCGAGGAATCGGAGCAGGAGCAGTACACGGTCGGCGTCGACTTCGGCACGCTGTCGGGCCGCGCCGTGGTGGTGCGGGTTCGCGACGGTCAGGAGTTGGCCGCGGCGGTCCACCCCTACCGGCACGGCGTCATCGACCGGCACCTGCCGCACGGCGGTGCCTGGCTGCCTCCGGACTGGGCCCTGCAACACCCCCAGGACTGGCGGGACGTACTGCGTCACGCCGTCCCGGAGGCCGTGGCGGCGGCCGGGGTCGATCCTGCCGCAGTGATCGGCATCGCCACCGACTTCACCGCGTGCACCGTCCTGCCCACGCTGGCCGACGGGACCCCGCTCGCCGAGACAGAGCTCGCCGGACGCCCGCACGCGTGGCCCAAGCTGTGGAAGCACCACGCGGCCCAGTCGCATGCCGACCGCATCAACGAACTCGCCCACGCCCGCGGGGAGAAGTGGATCGCCCGCTACGGCGGCAGGATCTCCGCCGAGTGGCAGTTCGCGAAGGCCCTCCAGGTCCTGGAGGAGGATCCGCTCGTCTACGAGACCTGCGCGCGGTGGATCGAGGCCGCCGACTGGATCGTCTGGCAGCTCACCGGAACGGAGTCCCGCAACGCCTGCACGGCCGGATACAAGGGCATCCACCAGGACGGCGCCTACCCGAGCGAGGAGTACCTGGCCGCGCTGAACCCCCGGTTCGCCGACTTCGCACGTACCCGCCTCGAATTCCCCCTCTCCGCGCTGGGCTCACGCGTGGGCTCGCTCAGTACCGAGGCAGCGGCTTGGACAGGGCTGCGCCCGGGCATCGCCGTGGCCGCGGGCAACGTCGACGCCCATGTCACCGCGGCGGCGGCCCAGGCCGTCGAGGACGGTCAACTGCTCGCCATCATGGGCACCTCCACCTGCCACGTCGTGAACGCGCCCGTCCTCGCCGATGTCCCCGGCATCTGCGGTGTCGTGGGCGGTGGGATCGTCGAGGGAACCTACGGCTACGAGGCCGGCCAGAGCGCGGTCGGCGACATCTTCGCCTGGGTACTGGACCAGGGCGTCCCGTCGGACTACCTCGCCGAGGCCGCCGACCGCGGCGAGGACCTGCACACCCTGCTGACCCGGAAAGCCGCCCGACAGCCGGTCGGCGGCCACGGACTGGTCGCCCTCGACTGGCTGAACGGCAACCGTTCGGTCCTCGTCGACCACCACCTATCCGGAGTCGTCGTGGGTCTCACCCTCGCGACCCGCCCCGAGGACGTCTACCGCGCGCTGCTCGAAGCCACCGCGTTCGGCACCCGCGTCATCGTGGAGGCCCTGGAGGCGGGCGGCGTACCGGTGCACGAGTTCATCGTCGCCGGCGGACTGGCCAAGAACGAACTGCTGATGCAGATCTACTCCGACGTGCTGCGCCGCCCCGTCTCCCTCGCCGCGTCCGACCAGGGGCCCGCCCTGGGGTCGGCCATCCACGCCGCCGTAGCCGCCGGCGCGCACACCGACGTACGAACGGCCACCGCCGCCATGGGCCGCCGACGGCCTGCCGTCTACACGCCCGACGCCTCCCGGGCCGACGCCTACGACGCCCTCTTCGCCGAGTACCGGCTCCTGCACGACCACTTCGGCACCGGCGGCCTGCTGCACCGCCTGAGGAACATCCGCGACACGACCCACGCCGCGGGCTGATCCCGCCCCGCTGTCCCCACCCGCCCGCCGCCCTCACCACCATCGCGGGACGTCACCTTCAGGAGCCCATGTGCCCAGCCAAACATCCCCCGTCCAGGAGATCTGGTTCCTCACCGGCAGCCAAGGCCTGTACGGGGAGGAAACGCTGAAGCAGGTCGCCGAACAGTCGCGGCAGATCGCCATCGCGCTGGCCGACGCCTCCGGCATTCCCGCGCGCGTGGCGTGGAAGCCGGTACTGACGGACGCCGGCGCCATCCGCCGGGTGTGCCTCGACGCGAACACCGACGACCGGTGCATCGGGCTCATCGCCTGGATGCACACCTTCTCGCCGGCCAAGATGTGGATCGCCGGACTGGACGCGCTGCGCAAGCCGTTGCTGCATCTCCACACCCAGTCGAACGTGGCCCTGCCCTGGGACACCATCGACATGGACTTCATGAACCTCAACCAAGCCGCCCACGGAGACCGCGAGTTCGGGCACGTCCAGGCCCGTGTCGGCGTACCCCGCAAGACCGTGGCCGGCCACGTCACCGATCCGGTGACGACCGCACGCGTCGCGATCTGGGCGCGGGCGGCCGCCGCACGATCCGAGCTGGCCACCCTCAAGGTCGCCCGCTTCGGCGACAACATGCGCGACGTGGCCGTCACCGAGGGCGACAAGGTCGAGGCCCAGCTGCGCTTCGGCGTCTCCGTCAACACCTACGGCGTCAACGACCTGGTGGAGGTCGTCGACAGCGCGGACGAGACCGAGGTGACCTCCCTCGTCAAGGAGTACGAGGACCTGTACCACCTGACGCCGGAACTGCGGCCGGGAGGCGAACGGCACGACGCGCTGCGTTACGCGGCCCGCATCGAAGCCGGCCTGCGCACCTTCCTCGAAACGGGCGGCTTCGGCGCCTTCACCACCAACTTCGAGGACCTGGGCGGACTGCGCCAGCTGCCCGGCCTCGCGGTCCAGCGGCTCATGGCCCAGGGGCACGGCTTCGGAGGAGAGGGCGACTGGAAGACCGCCGTCCTGCTGCGCGCCCTCAAGGTGGCCGCCACCGGCCTCCCGGGCGGCACCTCCTTCATGGAGGACTACACCTACGACCTGACACCCGGCAACCAGCTCATCCTCGGCGCACACATGCTGGAGGTCTGCCCCACCCTCGCGGCCGCCAGGCCCAGCTGCGAGATCCACCCCCTCGGGATCGGCGGGCGGGAGGACCCGGTGCGCCTGGTGTTCGACGCCGCCCCCGGCCCGGCCGTGGTGGTCGGCCTCGCCGACCTCGGCGACCGCTTCCGCCTGATCGCCAACGACATCGACGTGGTGGCACCCCCTTACCCCCTGCCCGCCCTGCCCGTCGCCCGCGCGGTCTGGCGGCCCCACCCCGACCTGCGGACCTCCACCGAATCCTGGCTGACGGCCGGAGGACCGCACCACACCGTCCTCAGCACCGCCCTCACCTCCGACCACCTCGACGACCTGGCGGAAATGCTCCGCCTGGAACTCGTCCTCATCGACGAGACCACCACCCCGAAGCAGTTCCGGCGCGATCTCCGTTGGAACCAGGCGTACTACCGGCTGGCACGGGGACTGTGAACCAGTCGAAGCCCACACCGTTCCGCGCAGCCTGGCACCGGCCGACCGGCCCCGACGCCTGTCACCACCGGCCCCGTCCGCCAGCAGGACCCGACGACCCGGGGACGCAGCGAACGTGACGCGACGGCTCGAAGGCGGCCCGGCGCCTCCACCGCCCTGGGAGCCCAGACCGTCCTCTGGGACGACAACGGCACCAACGACCACCTGTGGCGGTTCATCTGACCCGGCGTCGGCAAGACGATCCGGTGCGCGCAGGCCCTCCCGTAGGGGTGTCTCGCTCTTGCCGATCACGCCGGGCTCGCGGCCGTCACCAGCCTGTCGGCAGACCGGCGAGGAACGAGGTGAGGCGGTCGGCGATGAGTCGGTCGTCATGGGCGGAGTAGTGCCAGTCGCAGCCGAGGAAGTCCAGGCCCGAGTCGTCGAGGAACCAGTAGCGGACCCCGCTGTCGCCGGCGTCGTTGCGGGCCTTGACCACCTGCTGGACATGGCCGGCGTACTGGCTGGCGCCGACTGCCACGATGGTCGTCCCGGCCCCGTAGCGCGTGCGCAGCTTCTGGAGGAAGTCGCCGTAGGCGCTGCGGTAGTCGGCCGCAAGGCTGTCGGGCGTCCACGGCTCACCGGGGTTGACCGCGGTCGAGAAGTCGTTGGTGCCGAGGTTGACCACCACGAGCTGGGGGCGCCAGGTGCCCGGGTTCTGCCAGACGTCGCCGGACACGTTCAACAGGGCACGGTCGTAGAAGTTCCGGTACGTGACGTCCGGCGAGCCTCCGTTGAAGTTGCGTACCATGCCGAGGCCCGAATAGCCGTTGAGCTGGTAGTCGGCATCCAGCTGCCGGGCGGTGAGGGCGCCGTAGCTCACATCGGAGTTGGTGTTCCGCTTGATCTGGTCCCAGGTGCAGGTGCGGGAGGTCGAGAGGTTGCCGTAGCCCACCGTGAGGGAGTCGCCGATGAACTCGATCTGACGGCTGCGGGCCGTCGGTTTGCCCAGTACGGCACCGCCGGGCGCGGCCAGGAAGCCCCCGAACGTACTGGTGTCCCCCGGGCTGTCGTTGCGCTTGACGAGCCGGACGGTGTGCTCACGGTTCTGCAGCCCGTTGATCCAGTGCGTGGTGTCGCCGGGCGTGACGAGCGTGGCGACGGTGGCTCCGTCGACCTGGACGTCGTAATCGGCGGCCGAGTCGTTGAGCACGATGCCCACGCCGGTGCCCCTGACGCGGCCCTCGAAGTACACGCCGGGCCAGCTGTACTGCACCGTGTTCCCGGCGTCCTTGACCCGCCCCGCGGTGTGCACCTGCGCCGGCACTCCCGTCGCGCGGACCAGTTGCCACTGCTGGTGGGCCCCGCCCCGGTCGGCGTACTGCACGACCTTGGCGCCGTCCGCGGTGGAGGCGTTCCGGACCTCGACGGCCTTGCCGCTGTTGCGGTTGATCAGCCGGACGTAACCGTCCGGCGAGTCCGCCAGCCGGAACTGCTGGTTGACGCCGCCCGTATCGCTCCACTGCACGATGTCCGCGTGGTCCGCGGTGGAGTAGTCGTAGACGTCCAGCACCTTGCCCGAGTGCTGCGCCTTCAGCCGGTAGTGGCCGCCACCCGAGTCGACGAACTGGAACCGCTGGTCGGCCCCGTCATGACGGGCCCACTGCGACAGCGCCGCCCCGTCGGCAGTACTCCCTCCCGACACGTCGAGCGCCTTGCCGCTGCCACGATTCACCAGCACGTACCACACGCCCGTATCCACGGTGGCCGCCCGCGCCGTCCCGGCGGCGTCAGCTCCGGTCAGGAGCGCCGCCATCAAGGCGGTCGCCGCGGCGAGCACTCCCGTACGCCTCCCGCGTCCCCACCACCACCGCGTGCTCAATGTCATAGGCATGCCATCGCTCTGCATCCGTGTCCCTTCACTGAGCGAAGCATCGCGCTGAAGCCGAACGTCGTGCAACCGACGCAGGTCCGGTTCGCTCGCCCGGCACGGATCGCGGGGCGAGGCCGTTGGCGGCGTCCTTCGTTGCCCGTGTCACCCTGGTCCCCGCGGCAAGAACACGCCATGACGCGTCGAGATCGGGGGAAACGCGTGACGGACCAGGAAGCACCGGCGAACCATCTGGCGGGGCACGCCGAAAGTTTGGGCGAGGCCTGTGCCACGGGACGCCGGCTGACCCGCGCCGAACTCGATTCCCGCCGCGCCATGGGGGAACAGGCGGCCGAGGACGGACTCGGCCTCCGCGGGTTGATCCGGGAGCATCTGGCCGCGTCGCAGGATGTCCTCGCGACGGTCCCGTACAAGGCGGCGGGTTCCCTCCTGGCGGCGGTCGAGCAGGCGGTGGACGCCTTCGTGGAGGGGTACGAGCGTGCCCAGTATCAGGCGGTCCGTCAGGAGGAGGCGCAGCGCCGCGAGTTCATCGACGATCTGCTCTACGGGCGCAGCGATCTGGGGAGGCTGGCGGAGCGGGCGGAGCGGTTCGGGCTGCGCTTGTCCCAGGCTCATGCGGTGGCCGTGGCCAGCGGCCCGGAGCCGTACGGGGACGGGTATCCGGTGGCCCGTGGCATCGAGTCGGCGGTGCTGACCCGGTTCGCGGGCCGGCAGATCCTGCTGACCACGAAGGACGGCCGGCTGATCTGCGTGGCCCCCGGCGACCAGCCGGACGTTCTCGCCTTCTTCGCGAAGCAGGCGTACGCGGCCACCGATGGCGGCAAGGTGGCCATAGGCCGCTCACACCCAGGCGCCGGCGGCGTGGTCCACTCGTACGAGGAGGCTCTCAACGCGCTTGACCTGGCTGAGCGGATAGGCCTGGACGGGCCGGTACTGCACGCCGCGGATCTGCTGGTCTACCAGGTCCTGACGCGGGACCGGCAAGCGATGGCCGACCTGGTGGACAGCGTGCTGGGCCCGCTCCGTAAAGGGCGCGGTGGCGCCCAGCCCTTCATCGACACCCTCACCGCGTACTTCGACAGCGGCTGCGTGGCGACCGAGGCCGCACGTCGGCTGTCGCTGAGCGTGCGGGCGCTGACCTACCGGCTGGAGCGGATCCACGGCCTCACCGGCGCCGACCCGGCCGACCCCGTGAACCGCTACACGCTCCAGACGGCAGTGATCGGCGCCCGCCTGCTGGGCTGGCCCGACGCCGACGCCTGAGCGAGCGGGTGCGTTCCTCCGGGTCGCGCGGTACTCCCGGACGCAGCGGCACGTGCCACGGTCCGGCGGCGTTCCGTACCTACCGAAACCAATGCCCGGCCTGTGCGTCAAAGCGCCGTAAAGATTGCCGGAGGCTGGCAATGTGTGCAGGCCCTTCCCGCTGAAACGATGCCGTTGTCCAGCGAGGGCGGCAGTGCGACAGCGGAGGTGCTCATGGGCTTGTTTCTGAGTCTCGGCATCGGGGGGATCGTGCTGTTGGCCGCCTCGCTGGTGTTCGACGGGTTCGTCGACGGCGCTTTCGACGGCGTTCTCGACGGCCTGTTCGACGGCTGGCTGTCGCTTCCGGTGATCGCGGGCTTCGTCTCGATGCTCGGTTTCACGGGGGCGATCGTGCTCGGGTCCACCGGACTCGGGCCGGGAGCGGCAGCCGCCGCGGGAGCAGTGGCCGGGTCCGGAGCGGGCTGGCTGGCTTGGCGGCTGAGCCGGACGCTGCTGGGAGATCGCAGCGCAGCCGCCCCCCGCCAGGACGACCTCCTCGGAACCACCGGAACGGTCGTCACCGCCATCCCCGCCGACGGGTACGGCGAGGTCCTGCTCCGGCTGGCCGGCCAGCCCGTGAAGTACGCCGCGCGGGCCGATGCCGCGCTGACCCGGGGCGCCGAAGTGTGGGTGACGGCCGCACCGTCCGCCACCTCGGTCACGGTCCGCGCCGTAGAGCGCTGACCCTGATCCGTTCCTTCCGCGCAACCCAGCCCAACCGTCATCGATCTGCCGCTTCGGAGGCAGGAGGGGGACCCTCGTGAGTCCAGTCGTCACAGCGGTCGTCGGAGTGGTCGTACTCCTCGTTCTGCTCGCCCTCGTGGTGGTCACCCGTTACAAGGTCGCGGGCCCCAGCGAGGCTTTCATCATCACCGGACGCCGCGGCAAGAGCTCCACCGATCCGGAGACGGGGCGGATATCGACCGACAACACCGGCCAGAAGGTCGTGGTCGGCGGCGGGGTGTTCGTCGTCCCGTTCGTCCAGCAGCGCTACACCCTCGACCTCTCCAGCCGGCACATCCCGATCGCCGTACGGGGCGCGGTCACCCTGCGCGGTATCAAGGCCAACCTGGAGGGCGTGGCGATCGTCAAGGTCGGCGGGACCGAGGACGCCATCCGCGCCGCCGCCCAGCGGTTCCTGCAGCAGCAGGACGGCATCGTCGGCTTCACCCAGGAAGTCCTCTCCGGCGCGCTGCGCGCGATCGTCGGCCGCATGTCGGTCGAGGACATCATCCGGGATCGCGCCGCGTTCGCCGGGCAGGTCGCCGAGGAGGCCGAGGCCAGCCTGTCAGGGCAGGGCCTGGTCCTGGACGCCTTCCAGATCCAGGACATCACCACCGAGGGCTCCTACCTCGAGGACCTCGGACGCCCCGAGGCGGCCCGCGCCAGGCAGGAAGCCGACATCGCCGAGGCGAACTCCCGCCAGGCCGCCGAGCAGGCCCGCCTGAAGGCCGAAGAAGAAATCGCCGTCGCCCAGCGCACCCTTTACCTGCGCCAGGCCGAGATCAAGGCGGAGACCGACGCGGCGACCGCCCAGGCCAACGCCGCCGGACCCCTGGCCGACGCCGACCGGCAGCAGCAGATCCTCGCCGAGCAGGAGAAGGTCGCCGAACGCCAGGCGGCCCTGACCGACCGCCAGCTCGACACCCAGGTCCGCAAGCCCGCCGACGCCCGCCGCTACCAGGCGGAACAGGAAGCCGAAGCGCTCCGCGTCGCCCGCGTCAAGCAGGCCGAAGCCGAACGCCTCGCGGCCATCGCCGCCGCCCAGGGCGAAGCCGAACGGGCCCGCCTGACCGGTGAGGGCGAGAAGCAGCGCCGCTCCGCACTCGCCGAGGCCGAGGCCATCGAGGGCGCCAAGCGAGGGGAGGCCGAACGCGCCCGGCGCGCCGCCATCGCCGAGGCGGTACGCCTCGAGGGCGACGCGGAGGCCGCGGCCATCGCGGCCAAGGGCGCTGCCGAGGCGGAGGCCATGCAGAAGAAGGCGGACGCGTTCGCGAACTACGGCGACGCCGCGGTGATCCAGATGATGACCGAGGTACTCCCCCACGTCGTGGCCAAGGCCGCAGAACCGCTGTCCGCCATCGACAAGATGACCGTCATCTCCACCGACGGCGCGAGCAAGCTCTCCCGCACCGTCACCGACAACGTCGCCCAGGGCATGGAACTCCTCGCCTCCACCACCGGCGTCGACCTCGCCCAGCTCCTGGGAAGCCTCACCGCCGCGAAAACGTCCGCCATGCCCAGCACGACCACACCCGACGGCAAGATCGAAATCGCAGGCTAACTGAGCTGCTCACGCTTCCCTTGGGTGCCTGCCGGGGAGCAGGCACCCAAGGCGTGGGCGAACAGAGACTCAGAGGCGAAGGGAACGCGATGCAGGGATCATGCCGCGGCCCCGCTCCGCACCGGCAGCTCGGCCAGCCGCCACTCCAGCATCCCGTCGGTCAGCCGGACCGCCTTGCGGCCGTGGGCGTGCAGCACGCGTACGGCGTCGTAGGCAAGGACGCAGTAGGCCCCGCGACAGTAGGCGACCACCTCGGCGTCATCCGGCAACTCCGCGACCCTCTCGGCGAGTTCCGCGACCGGGATGGACAGGGCTCCAGGGATGTGTCCGGCGGCGTACTCCTCGGCCGGGCGGACGTCGAGGACGACGATCTCACCCGCCTCGGCACGGGCCAGCAGTTCCTCGCGGTCGACTTCCTCCGCCCCGTCGGTGCCCAGGTAGGCGGTACGGGCGGGCTCGACGCCCGCCTGATGAGTACGGGCGACCTGGCGCAGCAGCGCGTACAGGGCGGCGACGTCGTCGCCGGCGAGCCGGTAGTGGACGCGTACGCCGTCGCGGCGCGTGGCCACGAGTCCGGCCTGTTTGAGGGTCTGCAGGTGGGCCGAGGCGGTGGTCAAGTTCAGCCCGGCCGCCTTCGCGAGGGCGTCGACGGGGCGCTCGCCCTGGGCCAGCAGATCGAGCAGTTCCAGGCGCTTTCCACTGCTCAGCGCCTTGCCGGTACGGGCGAAGGCGTCGTACAGCGCGGCTTTGCGAGCCGGGTCTCCCATGGCTTCCTCCATCGTTCCATGGAATATTATAGCTAAGGGTGGTAGCCGAAGAGACGGACGGCACCCGGCATGACACCTGGAGGGCCTGATGGGTTTCGCCGACGATCACTTGATACCGCTGGTCGATGAGGGGCTGGGCAACAGCGCCTATCTCGTCGACCTCGGCGACGGCCGCGCCCTGGCAGTGGACGCGAGCCGCGATCTGCGTGCCCTGCGTGCGGCCACCGGGCGGCGCGGCCTCGCGGTCGCCTTCGCCGCCGACACGCATCTGCACGCCGATTTCCTCTCCGGTGCCGTGCAGCTCGCGCACGACGACGGAGCCGCCGTCCTGGCTTCCGCCGCCGGCCACCGCGCCTTCGAGCACACCCCGCTCGGCGACGGCGACGAGACCGATCTGGGCGGCCTGACGCTCCGAGCGCTGGCCACTCCCGGCCACACCGACGAGCACCTGTCCTTCCTCCTCCTGGACGGCTCCCGTGAGCTCGGGGTGTTCACCGGCGGCTCGCTGATCGTCGGTTCGGCCGCCCGCACCGACCTGCTCGGTGCCGGCCGCACCGTGGAGCTGGCCCGGGCTCAGTACCGCTCGCTCAGGCGTCTGGCCGAGCTGCCGGACGCCACCGCCGTGTGGCCGACCCACGGCGCGGGATCCTTCTGCTCCGCCCCGCCCGGCGCCGAGCGCACCACCACCATCGGCGCCCAGAAGCAGGCCAATGCGCTGCTCGGGGCCCCGGACGAGGACACCTTCGTACGGCAGCTGCTCGCCGGCCTCGGCTCCTATCCCGCGTACTTCGACCGGCTGGGCGAGATCAACCGGCGCGGGCCCGCCGTCCTCGCCCCCTCTCCCGCGCTCCCCGCACTGTCCGTGGACCAGGTCCGCACCCTGCTCCGCCAGGGCGCCCAGGTCATCGACGTACGCCCTGTCGCGGACTTCGCCGCCGGCCACCTTCCGGGCGCGATCTCCATCCCGTTGCGCGCTCAGTTCGCCACCTGGCTGGGCTGGCTGCTGCCCGACGACAGTCCGCTCGTGTTCGTCACGTCCCCCGGTCAGGACCCGGCCGAGATCACCTGGCAGGCCCTGAAGATCGGCTACGAGCGTCTGGCCGGACGCCTCGACGGCGGCATGTACGCCTGGACCGCGGGAGGCGGAGCACAGGAACGCCTCGAACTGATCGCCGCCGACCGGATCGCCGACCGCCCGGTCCTCGACGTCCGCCAGCGGAGCGAGCACATCACGGGGCACATACCCGGGGCTGTTCACATCGAACTCGGCGACCTCGCAGCCCGTTCCGGAAAGGCCCCGAAGGGCGCCGTCGTCGCCTGCGGCCACGGCGAACGCGCCATGACCGCCGCCAGCCTCCTCCAGCGGGCCGGCCACAAGGACCTCGCCGTCCTCAGCGGCGGACCCGCCGACTGGACCAAGGCCACCGGACGCCGGCTGGACGAGGGCGCGTGACCCCCACGCCAACCACGCCGGACGTCAGCGGGATACGGCTCGGACTGCGCGCCAATCTCGCCCAGTTCGGCCTGCTCGTCGCCATCAACGCGCTGGTCGGCGGCATGCTCGGCCAGGAACGCACCGTCCTGCCGCTGCTCGCCGATGACGTCTTCCACCTCTCCGCCTACACCTCGGCCCTCACCTACATCGTGGCGTTCGGCGCGACCAAGGCCGTCACCAACTTCTTCGCCGGCACCTGGTCGGACCGCTTCGGCCGCAAGCCGGTCCTGATCACCGGATGGCTGATCGCCCTGCCCGTGCCCGCGATGCTGGCTTGGGGCCCGTCCTGGGGCTGGATCATCGCCGCCAACGTCCTGCTCGGCATCAACCAGGGCATGACCTGGTCCACCACCGTCATCATGAAGATCGACCTGGTCGGACCGGAACGCCGCGGTCTGGCCATGGGCTTCAACGAAGCCGCCGGCTACGTCGCCGTCGCCGCCACCGCCATGGCCACCGGCGCCATCGCCGAACACGCGGGACTGCGCCCCGCCCCCTTCCTGCTGGGCGCCGCCTATGTCGTCCTGGCCCTGGGCCTGTCCACCCTCGCCGTACGCGAGACCCGCGACCACGCCCGCCTCGAAGCCGCCCGGCACACCGCGCGGGCGGGCGGCGCCCGCCACGGTGAGCTGACCACCGGGCAGGTCGCGCGGCTCACCAGCCTGCGGGACAGGGCCCTGTCCGCCGCCAGCCAGGCCGGCATGGTCAACAACCTCAACGACGCCCTCGCCTGGGGCGTCTTCCCCCTCCTCTTCGCCGCCCATGGCCTGTCCCTGGCACAGATCGGCGTACTCGCCGCCCTCTACCCCGCGGTCTGGGGCGCCGGCCAGATGCTCACCGGCTGGTGGTCCGACCACATCGGCCGCAAACACCTCATCACCACGGGCATGCTGCTCCAGGCCGCCGCCATCGCCCTCGTCGCCGCCGGAACCTCCTTCGCCGTCTGGGCCACCGCCCAGATCCTCCTCGGCATCGGCACAGCCCTCGTCTACCCCACCCTTCTCGCCGTCATCGGCGACGTCGCCCACCCCGCCTGGCGCGCCCGTGCAGTCGGCGTCTACCGCCTCTGGCGCGACGGCGGCTTCGCCGTCGGCGCCCTCCTCGCCGGCGTCCTCGCCGACGCGTACGGCCTCACCACTGCCATCTATGCGATCGCCTCGCTGACCGCCGCCTCTGGGCTGGTGGTGGCGGTGCGGATGTACGAGACGCACCCGCGCAAGTGATCAACACAAAGCCCGGCAGTCGGCGTTGACCGGGCCCGGCACGGCGTCGGCCGGGCCGGTGCCGGTCCCAGGCCCGGTCTCGATCCCGGTCCGGGTCCGGGTCCGGGTCCCGGCCCCGGCCCCGGTCCCGGTCCCGGTCCCGGTCACCAGTGGTTGTCAGAAGTACTGGCAGTGGTCCGCCTTGGTCGCCTTTTCCTCCAGGAACCAGGTGGCGTCCACGATGCCCTCTGCCTCCGGGATCAGGTTCGACTCGTCGACCCCGAATGTCCCGGCGGCGGCACGGCAGCCGTAGAAGTGCACCTTGCCGGTGCCTTTGAGGTGGGTGAGGTAGTCCATGATCTCGGTGGGCTCCCCGTCCTTGATCATCTGCGCTCTCAGTGTGTCCGCGTCCGCGGCGTGCCTGCCTTCCAGCTCCAACGCGTCGGCGCCCTCCTCGGTGAGGGCGCGGACGGCCCAGAGCACGAAGAGCATGTCGACTTCGATGCCCTTCTCCGCGCAGAGCCAGGCGAACGTCAGCGGGGTGAGGATCTTGTCGTAGGCGTCGTCCCGGACGACGATGGCCAGCTTCTCCATGACCGCTGTCTCCTCTCCCCACCCCGTACCGGCTGTGTGCGTCCCACGCTAGGGAGCGGCGGCGGAGGGAACATGCGTGGTTCTGCCGTATTTCCGGCGGGCCGGCGCCGGGGTGGGGGCGTCGGTCAGGCCGAGCTCCGCGGCGCGGCGGGCGGCCGCCGTCCGGGTCGGGCAGTCGAGCTTGTCGAACACGTGGCGGACGTGCATGTCGACCGTGCGCGGGCTGACGAAGAGCTCGTGGGCGATTTCGCGGTTGGTCAGGCCGCCGGCCAGCAGGCGCAGCACCTCCTTCTCCCGGCGGGTGAGACCGGCGGCCTCGAGCGAGCGGGCGGCGAGGCGGCCGAGTCGCCGGTCGACCTGCTCGCCCATCGCCGCCAACGCGGCCGCGCACTCGCGTTCCAGCGGTCTGGCACCCAGCCGGCGGGCGGTCCGGTAGGCGCTGGTCAGCACCAGGACAGCGGTTTCCCGGTCGCCGGCCACGGCCAGTGCGGCCCCCCGGCGCCGCCCGCTGAGC
This sequence comes from Streptomyces sp. NPDC028910, assembly GCF_055564955.1. NCBI lineage: Bacteria > Bacillati > Actinomycetota > Actinomycetes > Kitasatosporales > Streptomycetaceae > Streptomyces > Streptomyces sp. NPDC028910. Next base: position 128,655 of record NZ_JBVHVF010000011.1, read on the forward strand.
GCCTTCTCGAACGGCGCCGGAACACCGTGCTGGAGCTCCACGGCCCGGCCGAACTGCTCCGCCGCCTGCCCCGCGTCGCCATCCGCCAGGGCCAATTCGCCGCCCGCGTGCGCCAGGGCCGCCAGCACCTTGGCCGAGCTGTTGCGCGTCGCGGCGGTGGCCAGCAGCCGATGACAGCGGGCCAGGCCGTCGCGGTCGCCCCGCTCCGCCAGGAAGGTGGCGCTCCAGCGGAGGGCCGGCAGCGCGTAGTGCCATTCCTCCTTGGTGCCGCAGCGTTCCAGCAGGGCGGATACGGATGCGAGTGCCCCGGGCTCGTCTCCGTCGAGGCCGGCGACCACGGCCCGCCCCCAGAGCGCGCCCACTTCCATGCCGAATATCCCCTTGGCGTAGCCGAAGGCGGCGGCGCGGCGCAGCGGTCCCCGCGCTCGCCGTCGGTCGCCCCGGAGCGCGAGGATCAGCCCCATCTCCTCTTGCGCCACCATGTGGAGCAGCTCGGCAGTGTGCTCATCGGCGAGGGTCTCGGCGCAGATGGCGAGCGACCGGTCCCAGTCGCCCATGAGCCGCGTCACCGGTGATGTGCACGTGAAGCAGACCTGCGCCAGTTCGGTGGCGCCCTGCCCGCGGCACAGTTCGAAGGCCGCCTGGTAGACGCCGGCCGCCGCCGCGTAGTCGGCCGCGTACTCCAGTGCTTCCGCCAGCTCGTAGTACGTCTCGCCCGCCGACGCCCCCGGGTGACCGGCCAGGGCGAGCGCCAGCCCCGACCGGGCGAGGGCGACTCCCCGCCGGCCGTCGCCGAGCGCGGCGAGGAGCGCGCCCTGCAGGGCGAGTGCGTGGGCCCTCAGGTCGCTACGGCCCGCCGCCTCGGCGTCCTCAGCGGCCGCCACGGCCTGGTCCAGCGCCTTGGAGTAGTGCGCCGCGGACTTCAGCTGGTCGGCCAGTGCGAGACGTTCCGTCGCCGACTCACCGCGCCCGCCCGCCGCCGCGAAGGCCTCAGCCGCGGCCTCGCGGGCGGCGACCGCCCGCAGCTGGTCGCCCATCAGCCCGGCGGCGTTCGCCAGCCTCCGCTGTGCGGCGCCGGCACCTGCGAGGTCGCCCCGGGTGCGGTGCAGCCGCGCGACCTCCGCCCAACCGGTCACGGCCCGCTCCGGTTCCCCGCAGAGCTCGGCGCAGTCCGCCAGCCGCTCCATGGTGGTGATCCGCCCTTCCGGGTCCACGCCTTCGGGCCAGCCGTCCAGGGCCTGCCGGGCCAGCGCTGCGGCGTCCCGGTAGGCGTGCACCGCGCAGTACCGCTCGGCCGCGGCGAGCAGCAGCGGCCTTGCACGCTGGTGTTCGTGCGCGGCGGTCCAGTGCGCGGCGACGACCTCGGGCAGGGCTCCACAGGCGCTGAGCCGGGCGGCGACGTGCTGGTGGTGACCGCGCCTGCGGGCCCAGGGAATGGCCCGGTACAGCGCGTCCCGTACGAGTGCGTGCCGGAACACCGCCGATTCGGGGTCTTCTTCCCGCAGCAGCCCGGCCTCGAGGAGCTGGTCGACGGCCTGCGGCTCCACCAGGGCGGCGAGCGCCGGGAGATCGACCCGTACGCCGAGAACCGCGGCGAGTTCCACCGCCGACCGGTACCGCCGTCTCAGGTCTTCGGTGCGGGCCAGGACGGCGTCCGTGACGCTGTCGGGTACGGACAGCACCGCGTCCGGGGCCAGGCCGACGCCGCTGCCGGTGCGGCGCAGGCCGCCGGACTCGGCCAGGGCGGCGGTCAGCTCCTCGACGAAGAACGGCAGTCCCTCGGCCCGCTCGTGCACCGCCGCGACCAGGCCCGGGGAGGGGGTGCCGTCCAGGAGCCCGGCGAGCAGCTCCCCGGTCTCGTCGGCGGTCAGCGGCCGCAGCGCGAGCTCGGCGAAGTTGCCGGCGCGGCGCAGCTCGGTACGCATACGGCGGACGGGGTGGGCGCGCGGCAGGCCGTCACCGCAGTAGGTGGCCAGCAGCAGCAGTGGCTCGGCCGCCATCGAGGCCGCGAGCACCGGCAGCAGGTCGATGGCCGCGGCGCCCGCCCAGTGCAGGTCTTCCAGGACGATCACCGTCGGCCGGCGCCGTCCGACATCGCGAAAGGCCCGCTGGACGGCTGCGGCCAGCGTCTGCTGGTCCCCCGCGACGGCCTTCCCCGCCGGTCCGGCAAGGAGCGTCCTTGCAGCCCCCGGCAGCGCGCCGTCGCCGTACTCCTCACCGAGGGCGCTCAGCACATCCGCCAGGGGCGCGTACGCCCCGGCCCCCGGGGCGGCGGCGGCGCGCAGCACGTAGCCGTCCCAATCGGCGAGAACGTCCCGGACCAGCCGGCTCTTGCCGACGCCCGCGTCCCCGCTCACCAGCATCAGACCGCCCGCACCGGCCCGGCACCGTACGAGCGCCGCATCCAGCGCTGCCCGCTCGGCCGCCCGGCCGACCAGCGGCGACCGCTTCACCACATCAGAGACATTACCGCCATGTCCCTACCCGGGCCTCGCCATGGGCGAGGCCGCCGATCCACTGGCGGGCGAGCTCCCGGGCACCTCGGTCGGCTCGGTCGGCTCGGTCGGCTCGCGGAACGGGCCGAACGATCAGCCGGTCCCAGCCCAGCCCCAGCCCGGCCCCAGCGACATCGTCCGCTCCTACGAGGAGGCGACTGGACGCCGGGCGGAGCGGCGACCCGGCCCCGGTGCGGACGCATCGGAGGTCGGGTCGCCGGGATGTCCGGTGGGGCGTCAGGCGCGGCAGCGCAGCATTTCCAGCGGGGGGTTGGCGTAGAGGTCGGCCCAGTGGTCCGCGCCGAACTCGCGTACGCCGGCCTCGGACACCTCCACCGGGACCCAGGTCAGCTCACTGAATCCGGCCGCCTTCAGGCAGTCCTCGTAGACCTCGCGGCGCGGACGGTTGGCGACGAACGAGACGGGCGGGTCAAGCAGCGCCGTGGTCCGGACCTGCGGTCCGGTCTCGACCTCCTCACCGGTGAGGACGCTGCGGAAGCCGTACTTCTCCGGGGACGGCCCGTCGAAGCGGAAGTCGGGCGACTGGTTGAGCAGGAACAGCTCGGCGCCGGGCTTCAGGCTCTGGTGGATATTGCGGCACATCAGCTCAGTGGTGGCGATGTCCGGTGCGTAGTTGAGCAGCTGGACCGCCAGGCCCACGTCGAAGGGCTGCTCGAAGGTCCGCAGCGTGGACACGTCACCGACCTCGTAGCGCACGCCCAGCGGGTCGTGCTCCTCCAGCTTCTGCGCCACGGCGACCATCTCGCCGGAGATGTCGATTCCGAGGACGTCCGTGGCGCCGCGTCGCTTGAACTCCCGGCTGTAGAAGCCGGTCCCGGAGGCCAGGTCGAGGACCGACTTGCCGCTCACGTCCCCGACCAGGGCCAGGAAACCGGGCACCACCGCGTACTGCTCCAGAGGCAGGGCCTTGAAGCCCTCGTACGCCTCACCGATCTCGTCGTACTGCTGCTGCGCACTCATCGCGCCGTCCTCCCCGTGTGTTTCATGATCTGATCGGCCCCGGCCGCCCGTGATCGGGACGTTGCCGCCGCCTCTGGCTGGCAGTCTCTCCCAACACGACAGGCCATCAGGCTTAGCGGAAACCACGAAAATATCGACATCGCCCCGGGCTCCCGCACAGGCGGACCTGCGAGTTCGAGCGGACGGACCCGGCCTTGGCTTGTCGTTGAACCTCTGAGGCCAGTGCGCGGTGCCCGGGCCACCTGATCTCAGAAACCACGGTCAGAGCTCGGCCCGGGGGCCGCCCAGGGGTGCGGAGAACTGAGTGACCGGACGTTTACGCGGGTTCGGGATGCCCTGGGCTGTCGAAGTGAGCAGCGTCGTGGGTCCAGGAGGTCTGCTGTCAGGGGGGTGTGAGCGGCTCACCCGCGCGTTCACCGCCCTGCAGGAGGCCGGTATCACCGCGCGCGAGAACTTCACCTGCTGCCGCAGCTGCGGTCAGTCTGTTTCCACTCGCAGTGCACGGACTCCGCCGCGGCCGGCCACGGACTGATGCTCCTTTACGGCGGCTTCGACGGCTCGTCCGAGACCACGGCGGGCATCGGCCATGAGGTCGTGGCCGCCCTAGAAGCAGCCGGCCTCCAAGCGGAATGGGACTGTGACCCCGGCCGCGCCATCACCATCACGCCCCTGGACTGGCGCCGCCGCCTAGCCGACTAGAGATCGTCTCCAGGGCGTCCGCGATCGGCCGCGAGCTGGAGCAGACCGAAGCCGCGGCCAAGGTCTACGAGGAGAATCTTTCGCGCCCTGCGCGACAGCCGGAGCCACGTCGCGGCCGCGGATCCCAGGGACGGACCGGCCCTGGAGAGCTTGAAGGCGGAGATCGGCGGCCTCCGCGATCGCCTCGAATCGGTCATGCACGGGGCGACGTCGCCATGATGAGGTAGGCGCAGGCAGTACAGCCCGCCGCCCTCCCACAGTCCGATCGCGCAATCTCTAGTGGAGGCGGGCCAGCAAGTGGGCGTCGAGGAAACCCCGTTCGGAGGCCGGGTCGTGGAGGAGCCGGGCGAACGTGACGAGCCCGGCCCTGGCCAGCAACTCGGCGAACCGGTCCACCGGCCAACTATAGGCGGGCGTCACCTTGTGGTCGAAGCGGACCGGCTCCGGTCCGTCGGTCGCGAAGAACGAGACCAGGAGCAGGCCCCCTGGTGCCAGGACCCGCACCTGCTCGGCGAGGAGCGCGGGTAGTTCCTCGGGCGGGGTATGGATCATCGAGTAGTGGGCCAGCACGCCGCCGAGCGCGCCGTCCTCGACCGGCAGGGCCTCCATCCGCGCCTCGTCGAACCGCAGCGCCGGATGGGCCCGCCGGGCGTGGTCGACCATGGCCGGGGAGAGGTCGAGCCCGAAGGCGTCGAGGCCCAGGTCGTGCAGCATGGCCGTCAGATGTCCGGGCCCGCACCCGACGTCGGCTGCCCGCAGGTTCCCCGTCCCGCGCACCAGCTCGGCGAAGGTACCGACCATGGCCCGCGCGAACGGCTGCGTCTCCAACCGATCAGCGAACAGCGACGCATACAGCTCGACGATCCCGTCGTAGGCCGCCCTGGTCTCGTCCTGGTGTTCCGCCACGGGAAAGAAGCTAACATCCGCGCACGTTCGCAGCCGTTCTCCGGCTCGATCATGCTGCCCGCGGACGGCTTCGGGCTGACGGTCACCGACCTGGTCTTCCCCGGGTTCCTGTTCATCATGGGCATGGAGATTCCGGTGTCCATGTCGGCCTTCCTCCGGCCGTCGGGCGCGCGCGACCCGGGCGGACCGGGTGTACGGGCAGACCCGCCGGACCGGGCGGACCGGGGCCTTCCGGCGCTCGGCCCCGGCCTCCTGCGGCGGCATCAGCGCCGACACCCTCGCCGAGGACACCGACATCGCCATGGCCCTGTGCCGCGCGGGCTGGCGCGTCGTCGGGCGCCGTCGCCCTCTACTGCCTCACCACGGGGACGACCTCGGTCCCGGCCATCGCCTGGGCGCCTTCTGCCTCGCCCAACTCGCCCTCGCGGACACTCCGGCCGAGCCGCAAGCACATCCGACGACGGTGTGATCCAAGAACCGGTGGCCGGCGGTGCTTCTGCAACAACCTTCAGGTGGGATGGGTGTCGTCGTGTTGGAGGGCGGTGGCGACGCCGGAGATGACCACGGCGATCAGGCAGAGGGCGATGACGGTTTCGGCCCACAGGAAGGCGAACCAGTCCATCACGCAGCCGATCGGGGGTGTGCCGGGGGCGTTGTTGCGGAAGGCCGAGAGGGCGAACAGGGTGGCGGCCATCCAGCCGAGTGAGGCCCAGACCAGGCCCTCTCTGCGGGTCGTCAGGTACCAGGCCCCGAGGAGCACGGACGCCGCCAGCGCCCACATCACGGCCATCATGAAGACCACGAAGACGAGCAGGCTGCCCGATCGGGCCAGCCCCAGCCCCAGCGCCACGCCGACAGCCTCTTGCCCGGACGGAGTGGGTTTCGCGGAGATCGAGAAGAGTGTGTCGTTGTTGGAGAACAGCATCCGCACCGGCACCTGCTTGCCGTCCAGCTGTGCCCAGAACTCGATGTCGGTCTCGTAGGTGTCGAACGGGTAGTCGCTGATCGATCCATCCGTGATCGCGACCTGCACGTCCCTGGTCGTGAGCCGCTCGTGCGCCTTGAACTCCAGGTCGCCGAGGGTCTGCGCGGAAGTCTGGAGGCTGAGATCAGCCACCGGGGCGGTCCCCTCCGCCTCGCCGAGGTTCCCGCGCGCGGTGACCCGGACCCGCAGTGCCAGCTCTCTGGCCGCGGCGTCGACGCGTTGGACGTTGGCCTCCACGTCCACCCGGTCGGTGGCTTGGGATCCGACCGTGTGGACCGTATCGAGCGTCTGCCGTTCGGTGAACTGCAGCCACGACCCCACGGCCACCGCCACCACGATCAGCACCGCGATGGGCAGCAGGACCGGCAGGATCGAGGGCCCGGAGCGGCGTGGGTGACGTGGGTCCCAAGTTGGGGCCATGGTGACTCCGTGAGCGGTTATCAGGGAGCGATCTCGAACTCAGGCGGCTCGAGGCCCTTCAGGCATTCGGTCTTCGGCGCGTCCGGGGTCTCGAAGAACGAGACGGCGATCTCCTGGGCGCACTTCGAGGTGGCGAACACCACGTGCGGCTCGTAGGGGATCGTGACGACCTTGGCCTTGCTCAGCGTGCGGGCGACGTACGTCCCGTTGTCCGCCCCGGTCTGGGAGTCGAAGCTGCCCGACAGGGCGAGGGTGGGGGTGTCACCGCGCGTGACGTCCCGGATCGAGGGCGCCGCAGGGGGGACGTTCCAGACGTCGCAGTCCGGACGGAGGAAGGTGAGCTGCGGAGCCTGGGCCTGTACCGAGCGGGGGAACGACGGGAACGCTTCCTGTCCGCCCTTGAGCGCCTGTTCCTGGGTCTCGTACGGCGTCCACTCGCTGCAGAAGATGCCGTAGACGAGGCCGTGCGCGACCCTGCCCATGGCCGCCGGGCTGAGCTTGCCGGCCGCCCACTGCCGGGCGATCCGCTGCGGCTTGCCGTTGGCCAGCTCGTCGAGGGCGGCGGGTACCTGCTCCGCCACGTGGGTGGCGGAGGTCATCCAGTTCACCAGGGCTCCGCCGTCCAGTACGACCTTCACCGGCGTGTCGTCGCCGGGGAGCGTGACGGTGGTGGTGACCGGCTTGGCTTCGAGGTCGCTGACGAGCTTTTCGAAGGTGGCCGACAGGTTCGGGTAGCGCTCGTTGCACGCCGGCTGGTCCGCGCATGCCTTGAACAGGCCGTCGAAGCCCTGCCGGGCGCTGCTCCAGGTCGCCGCCGACCCGGCCCTGGACGGCGGCAGTATGCCGTCGATGCCCACGGAGCGGAGTCCCTCGGGGTGCAGGCGCATGTAGACCAGCGCCAGGTGGGTGCCGTAGGAGATGCCGTACAGGTTCCACTGCTTGATGCCCAGCGTGGTGCGCAGGTCCTCGTAGTCGGCGGCGCTCTCGGTGTCGTTGTAGGCGCTGAGGTCGAGCCCGCGGCCCGCCAGTTGGTCGCGGCAGGCCTTCGTGGCGTCGACGTGCAGGCGCTCGGTGGACGGCGCGTCGTAGACGAGGCCGACCGCGCGTGCGTTGAACTCGTCGATGTTGCGGCACAGGAGCGCAGGGTCGGCCGAGTACGTACCGCGCTGGGACATGAGGATCACGTCACGGTCGCGGTTCAGGCCGCCGCCGATCGCCATCTTCGCCTCGCCCACGGCGTCGTCTCCGGGTCCGCCCGCGAGCCACACGATGGGGTCGGGTTTCGGTGTGTCAGCCGCGGCGGGCACGATCGCGACACCGAGTTTGATCGTTTTGCTGCTTGGTTTGGCGCGGTTCTCGGGCACGGTGAGCGTTCCGCAGCGGGCCCCTTCGAGCTCCTCCACCGGTTCCGGTGTCTTCGGGCAGGGGCCCGGCTCGTAGCGGGCGTCGCCCACCGTCCGGGCGGTCGTGCCGATCGGTGCTCCGGTGTCGGTGTCGGGGCTGGGCTGCGCCTGGGCGGGCGCTGCGAGCAGGCCGGTGACGAGGAGACCGGTCGCCATGCAGGCCGACGTGGCCAGGAGTCGTCGTGCGGTGCGACGACGACGGGGCGCTTGCTGGCGTGTCATCTGCCCTCCCGGTTACTTCGGGATGATCGTGAACGGTTCGGGCTCGAGACCGTCCACACAACCGGTGTCGGGCGCGGTCGGGCGAGCGAAGAAAGAGGCCAGCACGCTCTGCGCGCAAGGCGACTGCGGGACCACCCAGTGGCCGATTCCGGGGACCTGTATGGCAGTCGAGCCGGACAGGTTGCGGGCGACGTCCTTCGCCCAGCTCGCCCCGGTCTTCACGTCGAACGTGCCGGAGATGACGAGCGCCGGTACGGAGCTGACCGTGGCCACCCGCTGGACGGAGGCGCGGTCCGGAACGTTCCAGATCCCGCATGCCGGGTACTGGAAGGGAAGTTGCGGCACCTGGGCCAGCACCGTGTCCGGCCACCCGGGGTAGGTCTTGCGCCCCGCCTTCAGCACGTCGGCTTCCGAATACCCCGGCGCCCACTCGCTGCACACCACCGAGTTCGTCAGGCCGTGGGCGAACTCGCCGACCTTTTGGACCGAGCCGGCCGCGCGGGCCTTCGCGTAGCGCTCCGGGTTTCCGTTGGCGAGTTCCTCGAGCGCCGCCGGGATGTCCTTCGGCCGGGGGTTGAAGGCGACGATCAGGTTCAGCAGTGCGCCCCCGTCGAGGACGACCTTGACCGGCTTTCCTCCGTTCGGCGGCGGGACGTTCAGCGTCAGAGGCTGTGCCTCCAGCCTGCGCACTTGCTCCGTCAGCGTACGGGGGAGGTCCGGGTACCGGTCCTTGCAGGCGGGCTGCGCCGCGCACGCCTCGAAGATGTTGCGGATCCCCTCGGCGGTGCTGCCCCATGTCCACGGCAGAGTCACGACCTGGGGAGGGGTGATCGAGTCGATCGCGAACGCGCGGATTCCCTCGGGGTGCAGGCGCAGGTACGTGAGGGCCAGGTTGCTGCCGTAGGAGTAGCCGTAGACGTTCCACTGGGGGATGTCCAGCGCCTTGCGCAGGTCGGCGAAGTCGGCTGCGTTCTCAGTGGTGTTGTAGGCGCTCAGGTCTGTGCCGTCGGCCGTCAGGCGGTCCCGGCAGTCCTTCACCGCTTTCAGGAAGAGCTGTTTTGCCTCCGGTGCGTCGTAGCCGAGGCCGACGGCTTGCCCGTTGAACCGGTCGACCTCCGGGCAGGCGAGGTTCGGCTGGTTGTAGAGGTTGCCGCGCTGGGCCATGATGATCAGCTCGCGGTCCTTGTTCAGGCCGGAGTCGACGAGGAACGGAATGTCGTCGAACGTGTCGGCACCGGGGCCGCCCGCCATGAACACCACGGGGGCCTGCGCGGGCTTCGCCGGGGTGACGGCCGCAATGACGGCCACGGCCAGCTTGATGGTCCGGCCGCCGGGGCGGGAACGGTTCTCGGGGACCTCGAGGAAACCGCACCGTGCGTCGCTCAGCGCTTCGATGGGCTCGGGCGGCTTCGGACAGGAGCCGGGCACGAACCGGGACGAGCCTGCCGGGCTGGGCTGCTGTCCGGTGGGCTGGGCGGGTGCTGACGCGGCGCTGCTGGATGTGGGGCCGAATGCCGCCAGACAGACCAGAGCTGCCCCGGCAGTCACCGCGGGGATGCTGTGCTTTGGCATGTGATCTCGTTCCTCTGCCGACATCGGCGGCGGCCCTGCCGGGCCAGGCCACAGCGGTTTGGGCGGAACGCGCGTTTTCGACGCTACCGGGTGGCGCGTACGCCCGCCACGCGGAGCAGTCGCAGTCCGCGTTGCACGATGCCGCAGCCCGGCTGCGCCCAGCATCCCTATAGCGGACAGCTACAGCTACTCCACCCGCGCCGGCGACAGCGTCGCGGCCCGGCCAAGCGGCCGCGAGTAACGGTGGCCACCTCCCGTCCCTTGTGCGCGTCTTCGGACCACCCGGTAGCGTTGAAATTGCATGCGTTCCGCCCGCACCGTTGGTGCGTCGGCTGCTCGACCACCGCTACCCCGACCGGCCCTTCCTCAACGGGACGTTCGACATGAAGGCCCTCGTTCCCAGTAGAGAGAGGGTGGTGTCCGTGAATCGGATGGCGTCGTTGTGTGCCGCCGGAGGCGCCACGGTCGTGGTTGTACTGGCCGCGGTCGCAGGGCCGCAGGCATACGCGGCCGGCGATGACCGCGAGAAACGCAGCGCAGATGTTCTCCAGGGGCTGGTGCCTTCTCCTGATGGCCCGGGCTGTGCGGCAGCTGTCGGCATGCGGGGAAGCGTTGTCTGGGAGGCGGGGAGGGGGAAAGCGGATCTCACGACTGGGCGCGCCATCACCTCGAAGACGGTCTTCGACATGGCATCCAACTCCAAGCAATTCACCGCAGACGCCGTCCTTTTGTTGGCCGGACGGCACCAACTCGCGCTGGACGACCCCTTGTCCGATTATCTCGACAACCCGCCCGCCTGGACGCGGGACGTCACCCTGGGCGACCTGATGCGTCACACCAGCGGCATTACCGACTACCAGGATCTGCTGGAGGACAAGGGCATCGAGCTGACGGATCCGGCCGGCCAGAAGGAAGCGATCGCGGCCATCCTCGCCTCACAGCCGGAAGACCCTCCGGGCAAGCGCTTCTCATACTCCAACTCCAACTACGTCCTCCTGGCACATGTCGTCGAGAGGGTCACCGGCAGGCCGTTCCCGACCTTCATCCAACAGGAGTTCTTCACCCCGCTGCACCTGCGCATGACTTTGTCCCCGGCGGTGGACGTTCCCGGCAAGGCAAAGTCGTACGTCGAGAAGGACGGCTCCTTCACTCCCAATTCCTCCCCCTGGAAACAGTACGGAGACGGATCCGTCCAAACCACCCCTGGGGAATTCGTCCGCTGGGCCGACAATTACCGCACTGGTCGCATCGGTGGAACGGAACTGCTCGCCGGGGTCACGGAGGGAGCGGTGAGTGTGGGCGACGTCCTGCGCCCGCGTGGCATCGAAGAAGGACGGTACGGGGCCGGAATCCTCCTTCTCCCCGACAAGAGCCTGGTCCATCGCGGCGACTGGGAGGGGTTTCACAGCACCTTCAAGGTGAGCCCCGACCGTAACGCTGCCGTCACCGTCGTGTGCAACGTGGATTCACCCGATCATTTCCGTGCGGCAAACCAACTGCTGGACATCTGGACCAAATGAGGCGTCGGGCCCTTAACCAACGTGCCACCGTGCGTCTCCGTTTCCATCCGGGAGAGGGGGTGTGTTCACCCGTAGACCTCGGCTCCCGGATAGGGAGCGGCGTCCCGCACCGGCGGGACGAGGTAGGTGCCGCCGGCCCGTACGGTCAGCAGCCGGCCTGCCGGACCGTCCCCGTCGGGCTGCCCGCCGAAGTTGACGCCGCCCAGCCAGCCGCGCTGGGTGAGGACGCGCAGCACCCGGTCGGGGCCGTCCTGGAAGCTGATGAAGTTCAGGCCGACGCGGAAGCCGGGCGCGGCCGCGACGGCTTCGAAGAACTCGTAGCCCTGGCGGAACATCCGCAGTGAGCCAGCCAGGTCGGGGGCGGAGTCGCCGCTCAGGTTGGCCCGGCGGACGTGGGCTGCGAGCAGCACGGGGTCGTCGGTGGGGCCCGGCTCGATGAAGTCCTCGTTGCCGGGCTGAGTGACCTCGGTGGTCCCGGCCACCGGGCAGCCGGGGGCCGGTACGGGCAGCCCCTCGGGATCCGTGCCGGTGAGCGGGGCGCCGGTGAGCTTGTCCCGGCCGACCAGCAACTCCTGTTGGGCGCACGACAGATGGTGCCATTGGTCGAGATCGACGGCGAGCCTGAGGAAGACGAGGTAGGTGCCGCCGACGGTCCAGGTATCGGAGCCGGCCTCGGCGTCGCCGATGGAGATGACCCCTTCCCGGTCACTGCTCTCCAGGTTGGACACGCCGTCGTGGAAGCCGATCCAGCTGCGCAGATCGTCGCGCTGGAAGCCGGTATGGATGCCCGCGATCTCCAGCGGCGCCATCCGGGTGCGGCTGTCCCTTCTGCCGCCGAGCAGCTTCCACAGTTCCACGACCGCACGGGACACCGCGAGCTGAGTCCCGGCGGTGAACTGGAGGCAGAACTCCTCGGTGGCGTCGTTGTGGACGATGTCCGAGGCGTACGGAAGGCCCGAGCCGACGAGTACGGGGCCGCCGCCGGTGGGCAGCGGGGAGCGGAAGCGAAAGCGCGGGCCGAGCGCGGCGGGGCAGGTGACGCGGGCGCCGGGGACGTCGAAGGCCTTGGGTCCGAAGCCGAGGAGGAACTCCAGGTCACCGGTCGGGACCGGGTGGCCGGGCAGCTCGCCGACGCGCCCTTCGGCGAGGTCGCGCAGCATCCCGGTCACTTCGCGCAGCGCGCCGTCCACGGCGGCGGAGTCCGCCGCGGGGTCGGCGCGCAGGAACACCAGAGCGAGGTGCCCGGGCGGGCGGCGGCCGGGGCCGTGGTAGAGCCCGTCCTGGAGGGTGCTCATCGGCGGCCGCGCGGGCCGGCGGGCGGGGCGGGCTGCCCGGCCGCGGCCTCGAACGCCTCCTTCAGCGGCCGTACGACGCCGCTGCACACGCCCGCGTCGCGGCAGCGGATAGGGCCGGGCGGATCGGGCAGGACCACGAAGTCGGCCGGCGGGACGTCCTTGGGTGCGCCGAGCGCGGCGAGCGGGCCCACCTGGACGTGGCGTACGACCTGGTAGCCGCCGGTGAGCGGGTCTTCGGACTCGCCCTCGACCACGGTGATGTCGTCGAGGAAGTGCGGGTCCGCGTCTCCGGGGCCGAACTCCAGCCGCTGGTGGAGCCCTTGGCGGCCGCGGCTGAGCCGGATCCACGGATCGGGGACCGGCCCGCCCTCGAACTGGAAGACCTCGGAGGTGAACGCGTGGATGTACATGCCGATGGGGTCGGCGAAGGACACGGTCCGCCCGTCGAAGGCGGCGCCCGCCGCGGTCATCGCGGCGGCCGGGTCGGCGTTGCGGCAGGCCAGTGCGGCGAGAGGGGGGTCCTGGCGGAAAATCTGGTCGCGTCCGGCCGCTTCCAGCGCGCCGGTGGCGGTGCGGCGCGCATAGGGCTTGGCGCCGAACATCACGATGTAGAGGAGGTCGTCGAGCCCGTTGATGGGGTGGGCCATGAAGAGGGCGTTGACGGCGTTGAGGGAACCCACGGGATCGGCCGGGACATCAGCTTCCCGGAGGTCGGGGTGCAGTCCGTGGCCGGTCATCTGGCGGGCGAACGCCACCCGGCGCTGTGTGGGGCTGAGCAGCTTCGGGTTGGCGACCGCGGGACCGTAGAGCTCCTCCCAACGGGGAGGTTCACCGCCGAGCGTGTCGGTGAGGATGCCGCGCAGCAGGTCCGGGTCGTCCTCGGCGAGCACCTGGTAATACTCGGGCAGTTCGGTGGTGACCTGGACCCTCTTGGGGCGCAGGTTGCCCTGCCGGTCGGGAGCAGTGACCACCGCGTACTCGCAGTACTCGTTGTGGAGCGCGCGCCGTCCGCGGACGCCCCAGTCGCAGAGCTTGCGGGCGGTCGTCTCGTCGAAGCAGAACTCCGGCTCCGCCGGGTTCCCGAACCAGGTGACGGCCACCCGCTGGGCGTCCGGATCGCCGGGTTCGAGCGTGAAGTACGGGCTTCCGTAGAGGGGTTCGAGACGTTTGAACTCGTCCTCGACCACCTGGTTCCAGCGGTCGAGGACGCCGGGAGTCAACTCGTCGGCGAATCCGGGGGCGGAGAACGATGAGGGCATGTCGGCACCTCCCGGCGGGTCGCGAACCCGCAGGCGACGTAGGGCACGAACGAATCGTCACGCACCGTATCGAACAAAATGCGCCACGTCACCATCGGCGCGCCCGGGATCGCCTGCCGCACGTCCGGGCACACCTCCGCCCGCTCCTCCTCCCGAACCGGCGGATGCGCCTGTGCTGGGGCCGGCGGCCCGAGGCCTCGCTCCATCGGCATAGCGTGGATTGAGCCGGTCCAGTGACAGGGAGCGACGGCCATGGGCAACCCGTCGGGGCCGACTTCTGCCGTGCCCACTCCAGGGCGCCGACCTCACCGGGGCCGACGCGCGCGGCGCCAGCTTCCGCGGCGCCCTCGTCCTGGGCGCAGAGCTGCTGGACACCGACCTGCGCGGGGCGGACCTCAGCGGGGCGGTGCTCCAGGAGAACTCCTTCAAGGTGACGAGGGACGACAGCACCCTTGGTGGCGGGGCTGACCGGGACCGTGTTCGGGCAGGCGGAACACGTCGCGGAGGACGGCTCCCGGGCGACCCTCGCCGGGCACGAGCTGGAGGACTGGATCCGGGCGCGCGGGGGCGACATAGAGGTACTGCGGCCGTGACTCAGCGCAGGAACACGGGCAGGGAACACGGGCCGCAGCGGCGGGGGTTGCGCCACCCCTGCGGGGCGTCGTCAGGTGCGGCCAGGTGCAAGGCCGGCTCGTCGGGGAGATCGAGGCACCACCCTCGATGCACAGCACCTCAAGGCGGGTTGAACCGGTCTGATTCTCGTAGTGCGGGAGCACGGCAGCGGACGGACCATGAAGGGGGGTCCTCAGAGCAGCGTGCACGGGTGCGGGCCACCGCGCAGGGCCGACGGTCGCAGGGCTTCCCTCACACCCGGCGTCCCATGTGTGCCGTTCAACTGTGCGCCGTTCAACCATCGGAGGCGCCGAGATGACCGTGCTCTTCTTCGACATCGGGGCGACGTTGGCGGATGCCCGTCTTGAGGCCGACGGATCCTTCCGGTTGCGTCCTCTCCCCCGTGTTTTGCGGGTTCTCGATGCTTTCGCAGGGGAACGCAAGGGCATCATCTCCAACCCGGGCACCGGCCAGGATGCGGTCGCACGGGCCACGGAAGCACTCCACGAGGCATTTCCCGACCGGTTCACGGACGACCGCCTCATCCACTTCGGCCCCAAGACGAGCCGCGCGATCTTCGACAACGCGGTCGCGAGCACGGGCGGCGCGGCCGGCGACTGCGTCTTCGTGGGTGAGGACCACGAGGAGCGCGCGTTCGCCCGCACGGCGGGCATGCGCGTCGCGGCCCACCCCGTGTTCACCCGGGCCGCCATCGAGAACCGCCCCGTCTTCTGGACGAGGATCGACCTGCCGGAGGGCCGGAGCCTGGCCGGGCTGGAGGCGGTGGCGAACGGCGCCGAGGTCGTTCCCGTGCATGTCGCCTCCCCTCGGCTCGTGCTCGCCATGGCGACCGCACTCGGCGTTGAAGCGCTCCAACAGGGCGGGTTCACGACCGACGTACGGGGGCAGGTGGAGGACACGGCGGCATTCCTGATCAGGGACGACCGCCCGGTCTCGGTGCCCGAGGCCTTCGCGGGCGCCTCGGAGGAGTCCAGGACGGTGACCGAAGGGGCGATGCGCGCCGCGGCCGCGTTCGGCTTCGCCTCCGGCGAGCTGATCGGGTACCTGCGGCCGATCGCCTCGCTCGGGCCGGCGCCCGGCGGTGTCTACGTCGCGGCGCCCGCCGGTGTCCCGATCGAAGACGTGCACACGCCGGGAGCCAAGCCCGGACACACCGAGCGCCTTCTCCCGGACCCGGCACTCCTGTCGCGCCCCGGTGAGTCGCAGGCCGAGGGTTACACCGAGGGCTTCGCCGAGGCCCTGCCCGACGGGTTCGAAGGGGTGGGCAACGGCCTCCCTTCCCCCGAGACGATCGCGGCCGTACGCGCGGCCGTGACGCCCGAGGCGCTGCGCGCCCACGTGGCGCGCATCTCCGGCGTCGAACCGCTGGTCCCGGGCCAGCCGCTGAGGATCCGCAGCCGTGACGCGGCGAGTGCCGACAACGGGCTCGTCGTGGACGCGCTGGTCCGGCACTTCCAGGACCTGGGACTGGTGGTCCGACGGCATGCGTTCAGGTGGCGGGGACGCCAACTGTTCAATGTCGAAGCGGAGCATCGCGTCGAGGGAGCCGACTCCGCCGTTCTCATCACGGCACATCTGGATTCGACGGCGCAGAGCGGTCACTTCGTCGACGCGAATGGCGAGCCCCGCCCCTACGACCCCGCGGTGGACCCGGCGCCCGGTGCGGACGACGACGGGAGCGGCACCGCGGCGGTCATGGCCGCGGCCGAATGTCTGCACGCGCTCGTCGCGGACGGCAGAGCGCCGACGCGTCATGTGCGCTTCGTCCTCTTCAACGCCGAGGAGCAGGCGCTCGTCGGCAGCAAGCGCTACGCGCGCGCCGCCGCCGCGGCGGACGACCGCATCGCGGGCGTCTTCCAGATGGACATGATCGCCGGATTGCAGAACGGCAGCACGCCCACGGTGGAGATCCATGCCGGGTCCAAGGTACCCGGTCCGGTCGTGGCCGCCTCCGAAGCGCTCGGCGGCCTGGTCGCGCGGACCATCCCGGCCCTCGCCTCCGGCTTCGCGATCCAGCAGCTCACCGGGCCCGGGGACCCCGCCGTGGGGCGGAGCGACCACGCGAGCTTCCACGAGCGGGGATGGGCGGCCATCGCCGTATCCGAGGACCTCTTCGGTCCCGACGGCGGACAAAACGGGACCGGAACCCGGCAGTACCACACGCCGGGCGACACCCTCCTCGATGAGGACCATGACACGCAGTACGCGGCCACGATCGCCCGCTCCGTCACCGCGACCGCCCTGACCTTCGCGGGACTGTAGCCGCCACCACCGGTCTCCGCCCCGCCCCCTCAGCACAAGGACCGAACCCACTGCGAGGACCCACCACAAGGACACACCATGACCGACCTCATCGATCGGCGGGATCTGGCCTACGACCGGTTCGACACGATCCCCGGCGCCGACGCGTTCCTCGAAGACACCGACCGCGTGGCGGCCGGGGTGCAGCACGGCCTCACGGCCGAAGCCGGAAAGGTGAATCGTTTCACCGGCCATCTGACCGAGCTGAGGGTGGACCACTCCCCCGGCTTCACCGAAGAGTCCCTGACGGAGACCACCGACGCGGACTACATCGCCCGAGCCAGGGCCTACGTCCCGTCCGTCGCGGAGGCGATGGGGTTCGCGGCCGACGAGCCCCCCGAGTTCGTGGCGGATCCGACGGTGAGCACCACGAGCCAGGGCACGCGCGTCGTCAGTCTGCAGCAGGTCCACAACGGCATCGAAGTGCGGGGAATGGCGCCGAAGGTGTGGATGCGCGAGGACGGCACGGTGGAGCGGGTCGTTGGTGACACGGTGAGCGTTCCGTCGAACGTCGCGTCCATGCCGGCCGTGGCGGCCGAGGTGGCACTGGCGGTTGCGGCGGCGAAGGCCGCCGAACCGACGACGCTCCAGAGCCCCTTCGGCGACGACGAGCTGCCGGCCCTGGACGTCTCGGGCGGCTTTGAGCGTCTGGCGTACCAGGCACGCAACGACCAGCCGATGACCTTCGCCCAAGGTCCGTTCGACGAAGCCGTTCCCGCCCGGCTGGTGTACCTCTACATGGGCGGTGACATCCGCCTGACGTGGTCGTTCAGGTTCTCCCGCGCCAACCTGGCCGTTCGGTACGAGGCACTGGTGGAGGCCGACGACCGGACGGAGGATGTCACCGCGCCCCGGATCCTGCTGCTCCAGGACCTCGCCAGCCATGTGGTCGAGGGGTTCGTCTTCCGGCGGAATCCGGCGGAGAGCAGCTTCGACAAGGTTCCTTTCCCGCTCCCTCTCAGCGAGTACCCGACCGAGCTGCCCGCCGTTCCGATCCCGGGGTTCCCCAGCGCGTGGGCCACGTCCCAGAACGGACAGGTGGCGACCGTCGGCAACAACGTGCGGGCCATCGACGCGGTGACACGGAAAACCGTCCAAATCGACACGGATCCGGACGGCAACGGGGTGTTCACCACCGAACCGGACTCGCCGCAGCAGCTCGTCACCAACATGTTCTTCCTCTGCAACTACATGCACGACTTCTTCATGATGCTCGACTTCACCGAGAAGCACGGCAATTTCCAGACGGCGAACGTGACGGGGCTCGGCAGGGGCGCCGACCCCGTCCTCGCCATCGCCCACCCGGAACCGATCAATGGCACGGCCACCATGGACACCTCGGCCGACGGCACGACGGCGGTGATGAGGATGGGCCTGGTCCGCGCCAGTGGGAGACACACCGCCAACGACGCGGACGTCGTCTTCCACGAGTACGTCCACGGGGTGACGAACCGGCTCGTCGGAGGCCTGCTCGACGCGGAGGGCCTTGAAGAGTTCCAGTCCGTTTCGATGGGCGAGGGCTGGTCGGACTTCTTCGCACTCACCACGCGCAACTTCTTCCAGGAGCAGGAGCGCGTCGTCATCGCCACCTGGTCGCTCGACAACACGCGGGGATTCCGCCAGCGGCCCTACGACTCGCAGTATCCGGGCGGCTTCGGGGACATCGGCAAGGGCCCCGGACAGCTCCCGGGCGGCCTGAACTACAGAAGGGTCCACAACGTCGGCGAGATCTGGTGCGCGGCCCTCATGGAAACGACCCGCAAGGTCGTCGGCGCGCTGGGCAGCAAGGAGCGGGGCTACCGCGTGATGTGGCAGGCGGTCGTCGACGGGCTGAAGCTCACGCCGAAGAACCCGAGCTTCCTCACCGCCCGCGACGCGGTCCTGCGCGCCTTGAAGGACCTGGAGGGAAGCCGGCTGACCGAAGCCGAGTACACGGCGGTCCGGAAGGCTGCCTGGGGATCCTTCGCGAAGTTCGGCATGGGCTTCGACGCGTTCTGCCCGAACGCCTCCCTCCTCGCCACCTGCCAGGCCGGCACCCAGCTGCCCCCGGCCGGCCACGAGGACTGACGGGCGGCCGCGGGCCGGGTAACGCCTCCCACGTGCGCAGGCGCCGTCCTCTCCGGCTCGCTCCAGGGGTCTGCCAGGGCCGGGTGGATCGAGGCAAGCAGCGCGAGATCGCGACTGCTCCAGCACCCAGTTCCAGCCCGTTCTGGAGAAGATCCGCGTGCCGCGGCCCGGGCCGGGCAGGCCCCGCAAGAAGCCGGACAGCCTCGCGGCGACAAGGCACACAGCAACGGGCCATGCCGCGAGTACCTGCGGCGCCGCGGCATCCGGCACACGATCCCGGAGAAGACCGACAGTCAGGCCGCCCACCTGCGCAAAGGCTTACGCGGCGGGCGGCCACCCGGCTTCGACGAGGACCGGTACAAGAAACGCAACACCGTCGAACGGGCCATCAACCGGCTCAAGCAGCACCGAGCCGTCGCCACCCGCTACGACAAACGCCGTTACGTCTACCTCGGCACCGCGACCGCCGCAGCCCTCACCGTCTGGCTCCGAACGTGGCCGCCCGGGCAAGTCCTTGGCGGCGGACTCCGCGTACGGAAGGAGCCCCGACGAGCTCCGGGCCCAAACCGGTTGCTCTCGGTGCCCGGCACGGTGTGACATGTGGGCATGAGCAGAATGGCGCAGGTCATCGTGTTGGCGCGATACGAGGACGAGGTGATGGAGCCGCTGACGCGGCCGGACGAGGCCCGCACCTGGCAGGGCTGCTTTGTGCAGATCCCCTGGTTCGTAGGGGGCTGGCACATCGAGTTCGAGCGGTGGAACGGGCGTCGCGGCGTGCTCAAGGACCTGGAGTCCCTGCCGTGGAACGAGCCCGCCTGCGTGCAGGTCATGCTGCACGACGAGGACGACGACCTGTTCGGTCTGTGGATGTTCCGCGACGGAGCCCTCGTCGAGGTGGGCATCCCCGGCACCCAGCGGGTCCACATCGCAGCCCGGCCACGGGACGCGGACCCCGGCTTCCTGGTCCGGACCGGCCTGGGCAGGGGAGAGGACCGGCACTCGCCGGAGCACGCACAAGACCCGCGGTCGTGCTGGTGACCGGTCCAGACCGGGCCGGACAGGTACTGAAGTCGGCGTTGCCGGTCCTGCCCGGGGCCGGACCGGTTTCATCTGGCTCCGAACATGATCGGCCGGACAAGTCCTAGACGAGTAAGTCCACGTCGGCTACAACTCCTCGTCCTGCGTGAAGGGCTACGTGGACCCCTTCCTGATCGACGGGAAGCTTCCGTCCGGGACGCGGTCCTGCCCCGCCGAGGAGTGACCTGGCGGGGCCGGGCCGCCCTTTGGGCGAGGAACGTGTCCCCGCCCAGCCGCGCCGCCCACGATAAGGAACAGTCATCGTGCGCGTGTCCTTCCGTGGATCAGGTGTCGTTGTCCGAGGCTTCCTCGGCACGGGTGCGGGCCGCGGTGATCCGGCGGACGCCGACCACCAAACCGCTGTCCCGCGTCTGCGTGTTCTAGTTCCGGGCTCGGAGGGCGAGGCTGGGGTCGGGCTGCCGAAAACGTCGCCCGAGGGGTGTAGTCCGGCTGATCCTGGAGCTGGCGGGCGCGGGCGAGGCTCGGGCATGGCGTGCTCCTGACCGGTGGAGGACAGCGGACCGCAGCGCGAAGGACTGCGGTCCGCTGCTTCGGGGGAGCCGCCCGGAGGTCTGTGACCACCCCGAGCGGCGTGTCCTCACCGTATGGAGACGGGGGATCCGCACTCAACGAAGTTGCGCCTAATTGCGGATTCTCATCCGAGGAAGTCGATCGCGGCCGTGATCAGTTCGCGGGCGTTGTCGCCATAGACCGCCATGTCTGCCAGGCTGGCGAACGCCTGTGCACAGTCCGCGAGTTCTCGGGGCTGGGTGATGTTGACCTCGGCGGTCAGGGTCTCAACGGCGGCCTGGCGGTCGTCGAAGAGGTAGAACGCCTCCAACGGCCAGATAGTTCGCTGCCCGCTGGCCGGGATGATCCCGAGGGAGACCGAGGCGAGCGGCTGCATGTTGAGGAGGTGCCGGAGCTGGGCGGTCATCGTGTCGACGTCGCCGATCCGCGCGCGTAGGACCCACTCCTCCATGAGCACAACGAAGCGGTGGCCGCCCTCGTATAGGAACCGGCTGCGGACGACGCGGGCGGCCACGGCCAAGGTCACGTCGTCAGGAGTGCCCTGGAAGCTGGTGATGTTGCGCATGAGCGCCGCAGCGTACGCGGGGGTCTGAAGGTAGCCGGGGACCACGTTGAAGACATAGGTACGGCAGATCCGGGCTTGCCGATGCCGGTCCGACCAGTCTTCGTGGGCTTTGCGCATACCGTTGCGGTGGAGGCGCCGCCACTCCTGGTACATCGAATCGACAGCGCGGGCGGTGGCGATCAGGTCGGCCGCCTGGTCGTTGGAGTCGGCGGCCGCGCACCACGCAAAGCGGTGGGCTTACCCCGCACCGGATGGCTTCCGGTGCTGGGCCCCGCGCTGTGTGGGACGAGAGTGCCGGCCTCTGGCGCGCCTGAGAATCCCGTGGACGACAGGCAGGCATCTCCCCGCCACTCCATCGGGGGATTCGAGGGGAGAACACACCGGATCGTCACTAGTCTGAATCGGACAACTTCAGCGAGTGACGGGGTTTCTGATGTCGGATCCGATGACTGTCCTGGCCATGACCGGGGCGACCACCCTCGTGGCGGCGATGGCCACCAACGTCTGGGAAGGCACGCGGGACCGGGTCGTGGAACTCTTCCGGCGCCGGGACGCGGATCGAGCGGCGGCTCTGCGGGCCCAGTTGGACGGCGACGCCGACCTCGTCCTCGAAGAGGGGGAGGACACCGACGGCGTCCGCGACGACCTGGTACGTCCCTGGGCCCGACGGATCGCCGCGCTGCTGCGCGAGCACCCCGAGGCGGCCGACGACCTGCGGGCCATGGTCGAGGAGGCCGCCCTTCCCCCCGCCGCGCAGAGATGGTCGCAGCACATCACCGCACACGCGGGCGGCGCGGCCTTCGGAGCACAGGGGCCCGGCAGCAGCGTTCACGTGCACCATCACCGGCCGGCGTCCGGCGACGCCCCCGCATGAGCGGTCAGGACCACTCCCCCGCACGCCAACACGTCAGCGCGAAGGGCGGGTTCGCCTACGCGGTGATCGGGGGTGACATCCACGTCTACGTGGACGGGTTACCGGTCTACGTACTGGAGAACTGGCGCCCCGCCCCGGACGCGGATCCGGAGTGGCTGCGGGAGCTGCCCAGCCGCATGCTGAGCGCACGCCACGAGATCGTGCCGTTCACCGGCCGTGCCGAGGAGCTCGCCGATCTGCATGCCTGGCGCTCCTCGAGGCGCCGCCTGGCCGTTCGGTGGCTTCAAGGGCCCGGCGGCCAGGGCAAGAGCCGTCTCGCGGCGGCCCTCGCCCGGGAAGCCGTCGCGGACGGCTGGAAGGTGGTCAGGGCCGTCCACGGCCCGGGCAACGTGTTGGCGCCGGCCGCCGACGAGAGCGTGGATCTGCGGACCGACGACGCGGCCGGGCTCCTCCTCGTCGTCGACTACGCCGACCACTGGCCCCTGCCGCATCTGACCTGGCTCCTGAGCAACCGGCTCCTCCACCAGAAGCACCTGCTGACCCGCGTGCTGCTGCTGGCCCGCGGTTCCGACATGTGGCCGGCCGTGCAGGCCACCCTCAGCGACGTCCAGGCCGCCACCTCCACCCAGATCCTCGAGCCGCTGCCGGGCGGGGAGGACGGGCCGCGTGCCGAGATGTTCCGTGTCGCCCGGGACACCTTCGCCACCTGCCGCAACCTGGCGTCCGCCGCGGAGGTTCGGCCGCCGATGTCCCTGGACGGGGGCGACTTCGGGCTGACGCTCAGCATTCACATGGCCGCCCTGGTGGCCGTCGACGCCCATGTGAGCGGCGAGCGGCCACCCACCGACGCCGCCTTCCTGGTCACGTACCTCCTCAACCGGGAAAGGTCCCACTGGGCCCGGCTCCACACCCAGGACGCGGGGCGCCGCCCCGCCGCGGTCGGGCGGACCTGGGGCACGCCGCCCGAGATGATGAACCGGACGGTGTTCGCGGCCGCTCTCACGGGGCCGGTCGCCCGGCGGGCCGGCCTCGGCGTCGTCGCGCGTGTGGCAGCGAACCCTCCGGTCCTGAACCACCCTGCCGTGCGGACCCTCAGGGACCACACGACCTGCTACCCGCCCCCCGAACCCGACCGGTCGACCGTGCTCGAACCCCTGCTGCCCGACCGGCTCGCCGAGGACTTCCTCGCCCTCACCCTCCCTGGGCACAGCGCCGAAACCGCCTATGCCTCGGCTCCATGGGCTCCGCAGGCCCTCCGCACGCTGCTGCCGCGCGGCGCGGACCGGACGGCGGCCCCCTGGGCACCGCGCGCGCTCACCTTCCTGGCCGCATCCGCCGCGCGCTGGCCGCATGTGCGCCGCCACCATCTGTACCCGCTGTTGCGACGGGCCCCTTGGCTCGCCGTCGCGGCCGGCGGCCCGGCGCTCGGCACGCTGCTGGCCCTCGACGACATCGACCCCGGGCTCCTGGAGGCCGTCGAGGCAGAGCTGTCCACCCATGAGAGCGCCGAGTTCGACCCGCACCGCACCGTCCTCGTCGAACGACTCGCCCCCCACTGGCTGGCCGGCTCCGACGACCCGGCCAGGCACGCCGAGGTGCACACCACCCTCGCCTTCGCCCTGACGGGCTCCGGTCGGCTCCTGGAGGCGCACGCCGCCACCGTACGAGCCGTCGAGCTGTACGAAGTCGTGGCGGCACGGGACCCGGCGGCGCACACGGCAGGTCTGGCGATGGCACTGGGCAACCTCTGTGCGAGCTTGAACCAGCTCGACCGCCTGCTGGAGGCCGTCGAGGCGGGCGGCAGAGCGGTCGACGTCCGGCGCCGTCTGGCGTCGGCCGACCCGGGCACCCACCGTGCCTCGCTGGCCACGGCCCTGACCAACTACGCGTCAGTGCTTCGACAGAGCGGGCGGGACATCGAAGCGCTGCGTGCGCACATCGAATCGATGGAACTGGTCACCCGACTGGTCGAGGAGCGTCCCGGCGCGTACGAGCACACGCTGGGTCTCCAGTTCCTCGACCTGGGTGTCACCCTGCTGGCCGCGCTACGGGAGCCTGCCGCGCTCGCCGCGACGCACGCCGCGGTCCTCCTCCTGGAGCGCGAGACCGGCAGCGGTTCGCCGGTCCGCGAAGGACCACTGTCGACGGCCCTGACCAATCTGGCACGTCTCCTGCTTACCCAGAGCCAGGCCCTTCGGGCCGGGACCGATTGGCGTGAGCGGGCCCTGGAGGCGAGTGCCCGCGCGGTGGAGATCAACCGTCGGCGGGTGAAGGCGAACCCGTTCGCGTTGGCGGAGGATCTCGCACAGTCCCTCCGGATCCACGCCAAGGCCCTCGCGGCGGCCGGCCGTCCCGCGGCCGCGCGAACGGCGCTCGACGAGGCCGACCTGCACTCCTTCGGTACGCGTCCCGGAAGCCGTCCCGTCCACGTTCCTCACGTGCCGTACGACCGTCAGGAGGCTTCCGACGTCGTGGACTCCGTGGAACTCGCGGTGTTCCGGTACATGGCCCGCGAGGACATGGCGAGGTACGGCAAGCATCTCCTGCCCCGCCTGTACAGGGTCCTCCCGCGTGGTGGCGAACCCGCGGACATCCCCCTCCTGGAGGAGATCGCCGACGTACAGCAGGGTGTGGCCCTGCACGATACCGATCCGTCGTCGCATGCCGGCAACACGTCCCTGCTCGCGTCCACCCTCCTGTCGATCAGCGACGAACTGTGGAGGGCGGGGCGCCGGCCGGAGGCCCTCGAAGCGATGGAGCGGGCGGTGGAGGCCCACCGCCGACTCGCAGCGATGAACCCGGGCAGGTACCGCAAGGGGCTCGTCGGGATGCTGAGGATGCTGGCGGCCCGCCAGAAGACGGCGGGCCGAGACCGCGACGCGCGTGCGAGCCGTCGCGAAGCCCGCCGCCACCGATGGCCCCTCCCTGGCCGCGCCGGCTGACCGGCGTCCCCCGGCGACACGGAGAAGGTGATGCAGCGTCAGAAAAGTCAGTATTGGGTCAGCATTCGTAGACACACACCCGCCCACGGACGCCCACAGAGGGGGAAGGCCCCGCACCATCGAAGGGCAAGCGCGGGACGCGATCGAAGGCGCCGAGGCTTCAGCAACCGGAAGACGTACCCCCCGCGTCCCGCGGGACCACCTGTCTCCAGTTACCGCAGGTCAGCGCACCCGGCCGCGCGGTTTGAGGTGGGTCTGGGGCAGGTCAGGAGCCGGAAGTGGAGGGCCGTCATAGCCCTTTACTTCGCCGAATCTGGTCCCATCCATCCAGTCCTGGCGGGCCTGCGCGATATCCTCATGGGAGCGGCCGATCCAGTTCCAGAACATCACGATCTCCTCCTCGAACGGCTCGCCGCCCAGCAGCATCAGGCCCGCGTCCGAGACCGCCCGCAGGGGGAGTTCCGTGCGGCCGCAGCCGAGGTAGAGCATCGAGCCGGGGAGGATCGGGACGCCGTCGACTTCCGCCTCGCCCGACATCGACAGGACCGCGTACTCGAAGTCCGCGTCGAGCGGGAGCCGGGTCTCGGTGCCCGCCGCGAGGGCCAGGTCCGCGCCCACGATCGGGCTGTACGCCGTACCGGGCGAGGTCGCCGTGTCCAGGGTGCCCAGGATGACCGTCGCCGTCAGGCCCGGGGCCGTCACCCGCGGCAGCTCGGCGTGGTGCTGGAAGTGCGGTTCCACGTCACGGTGGGCGTCCGGCAGCGCCACCCACAGCTGGGCGCCGTGCAGGAAGCGGGCGTGCGGGCGCGGGCTCTCCTCCGAGTGGCTGATGCCGCGGCCCGAGGTCATCAGTCCCAGCTCGCGCGGGCGTACCGTCGCCAGGCTCCCCACGCTGTCGCGGTGCAGTACCTCGCCCTCGTGGAGCCAGCTCACCGTCTGGAGCCCGGAGTGCGGATGCGGCGCGACCTGCATGCCGGGCTCGTCGGCGATGTCGTCCGGGCCGTAGTGGTCCACGAAGCACCAGGCGCCCACCATGCGGCGGCCCAGGTTCGGCAGGAGTCGACGGACCTCGGTGGACTCTCCGAGCTTGACCTTGCGCGGGCTGAGGAGCTCGCGCACCGGTTCGGCCACGACGAAACCGCGTCCGCCACAGACGGAGAGCGCGGGCTGGCGATCGAGATTGCTCATACGGACAACTTAGTCGTGAGGGGGTGTGAGGGGGTGGCTCCGCCCCGGAATGTTCCGGCGGGCGGGTGCGTTCGAGGCAGGGGACAGGGGACACAGCACGACGGAGACGGAAGGGACGCGATGAACGCCGCGACGAATGACGGGATGAACGCCGCGACGGACGCCGCGATGAACGTCGCGACGGACACCGCGACCAATGCGCCGACGGCGTACCTCCAGCACGGGACGGCAGCGGAGCGCTGGGCGCGCGCCCTGCTCTTCTTCGACGCGAAGGAGTACGCGACGGCCGCCCGCGTCCTGGACGCACTGGCGGCCGAAGCCCCCGAGCAGCTGGCGCCCCGGCTGCTGCTGGCCCGCGCCTACTACCACTCCGCCCAGCTCTCCCGCGCCGAGCACGAGCTGCGCGCCATCCTGGAGCGCTGGCCGGTGGAGGACTACGCGCAGCTGATGCTCGGTCGCACCCTGGAGCGTCTGGGCCGGGCCACCGAGGCCCGCCCGTACCTGCGGGTGGCCGCCGCGATGGCGGGCGAGTTCTCGGAGTAGCGGACCGCCCGGCCCCGCGCATGCGGGGTCGGGCGGCCTCCTCGGATAGCCTGGGTCCCATATGAACCGCCTGACCACACCTTTCGGCTCCTACGAGCTCACCCGCTTCCCCGAGGACCCGCGCGACCGGCTCCAGGCCTGGGACGCCGCCGACGAGTACCTGCTGCGCCACCTCGACTCCGGTACCGGCGAACGCGGGCCGGTGGATCTGGCCGCCGCCGGACAGATCACCGTGCTCGGGGACCGCTGGGGGACGCTGACGACGGCGCTCGCCGCGTACCACCCGACGCAGATCACCGACTCCGCCCTCACCCGTTCGGCCACCGCCGCGAACCTCGACCGGGCCGGGATCGGGACGTCCAAGTCGACGGTGACCCTGCTGACCACGCAGGACCCGCCGCCCGGGCGGATCGACGTACTGCTGGTGCGCGTGCCCAAGAGCCTGGCGCTGCTGGAGGACCAGCTGTACCGGCTGGCCCCGCACGTGCACGCGGGCACCGTCGTGGTCGGCGCCGGCATGGTCAAGGAGATCCACACCTCCACGCTGCGGCTCTTCGAGAAGATTCTCGGCCCCACGAGGACCTCGCTGGCGGAGAAGAAGGCCCGGCTGATCTTCTGCACGCCGGGCACCCCGGGCGCGACCCGTCCCACGACCCCCGGGCCGTGGCCGCTGACGTACACGGTGGACGAGGACGCCGGGTCGGGCTCCGGCCTCACCGTCGTCAACCACGCCGGGATCTTCTGCGCCGACCGGCTCGACGTCGGCACCCGCTTCTTCCTGCAGAACCTGCCGACCAACACCGACGGTGCCCGCGTCGTGGACCTGGGCTGCGGGAACGGCGTCGTCGGCACGGCGGTCCAGGTCCACGACCCGGATGCCGAGGTGGTCTTCACCGACGAGTCCTACCAGGCGGTCGCGTCGGCGCGGGCCACGTACCGGGCGAACGTCCGCGAGGGCCGGCGGACCGCCGAGTTCTTCGTCGGGGACGGGGTGGCGATGCTGCCCCCCGCGTCCGTGGACCTGGTGCTGAGCAACCCGCCCTTCCACTCCCACCAGGCCACGACGGACGCGACGGCGCTGCGGATGTTCGCGCAGTCGCGCAAGGTGCTGCGGCCCGGTGGCGAGCTGTGGATCGTCGCCAACCGGCACATGGGCTACCACACCCATCTGCGCCGGCTCTTCGGCAACAGCGAAGTCGTCGCGAGCGAGCCGAAGTTCGTGGTCCTGCGGGCGGTCAAGCAGGATCGTCCGCGCTCCATGTGACCTCGACCGACCCATGTGACCAGCCAGTACGTCCTACACTCGGCCGCGTGAGCAGCCGGGTGGGGGACGAGAGCGGTGGCGGGCGCTACCGCCGGGAGGACGTGGCCCGGGCGGCCGGCGTCAAGGTGCGCAACCTGCGCTACTACCAGGAGCGCGGGCTGCTGCCGCCGCCGCGCCGGGAGGGCCGGATCGCCTGGTACTCCGACGACCACCTGACCCGGCTGCGCCTGATCAGCGATCTGCTGGGCCGCGGCTACACGGTCAACGGGATCGCCGAGCTGCTGCACGCGTGGGAGGAGGGTGGCGGCCTGTCCCGACTGCTGGGCCTGGAGCGGGAGATGACCCGCGACTGGGTGCAGGAGGAGCCGGTCACGATGACCCGGGCCGAGCTGCGGGAGCTGTTCGGCCCCACGGCGAGCGCCGAGGACACCCGGCGGGCGGCGGAGCTGGGCTACGTGACGGTCGACGGGGACCTGATCACGTACCCGAGCCGCCGACTGCTGGACGCGACGCTGACGCTGGTGCGGCAGGGGGTGCCGCTCGCGGAGATCCTGGACGCCGGGGAGTTCCTCCAGGCGCAGGCGGCCGCGCTCGCGGACCGGTTCGTCGGGCTGTTCCGGCGGCATGTGATCGGTACGCAGGGGACGCAGGGGCTGGAGCGGCTTTCGGCCACGCAGCTCCAGCACATCACCGCGGCGGTGACGGCACTGCGGCCGGTGGCCGGGGAGGTGGTGGCCACGGAGTTCGCCCGGGCGATGGCCCGGCGGGTGGACGCGGAGGTCGCCGAACTGCTGCGTACGGAGCAGTAGGAGTCGGCTCAAAGGCTGCGCTCGCACAACCTTGCCAACCTCCATTGGCACTCTTACATTCAACTCGTCGGTAACAACGGTGCACAGCCGAAATACAAGGGACGACCCCATGACGGATTCCCCTCACTTATCCGACGCTCCCCACGGCTCCGGCCGCATTCGCTGGCGGCGGTTCGCCGTCCTGACCATCCCTGCCGTCGCCGTGACCGCCGGCCTCGGCATCGCCCTCGCCCAGGGCGTGCTGGCCGCCTCGTTCGCCGTGTCGGGACAGCAGTTCAAGGTGTCGGCGAGCAGCCTGGAGGGCGAGGGCTTCGTCCAGTACGGCAGCGTCGACGTCAACGCCCGCGAGGAGCTCATCCCGGTGGCGGTCACCGCCATCAAGGAGGCCCGGCTCCACAACCTCTGCCAGTCCGTGGTCACCTCGCTCCCGGTGGTCGGTGACATCTCGCTCAACCTCACCGCCGGCCGGAAGGCTCCGGTGGAGGCGAGCAACCTGTTCGTCGACGCGACCCAGCTCTCCGGCGACGCCGTCTTCAGCAACATCGAGATCGGCCGCGACGCCTCCACCCTGGACAAGGGGCCGGCCGACGCGCAGGGGATGCAGGACCTCTTCGCCCAGCAGGCGGACACGGTCCGCATCACCGATCTCCAGCAGACGGCGTGGGCGACCAACGCCGGCACCTTCAAGCTCTCCGGGCTCAGCATGAACGTCAGCAAGGGCAAGAAGGAATGCTTCTGACCCGCTGGCGGCGGTGGCGGCACGGCAGACCCTTCTGGGGCGGTCTGTTCACCGTCCTGGCCGGGGCGTGGATCTGCCTCCTGCCGCTGGCACCGCTGAAGATCATGCTCCAGCAGGGGGTGGCGGGGATCCCGTCCGTCCTGATGGGTCTCGTGATGATCGTGCTCGGCCTCACCGCCTGGTTCTCTCCCCCACAGCGCAACCTCGCAGGGGTCCTCACCACCCTGATCGCCACCGCCGCGCTGGTCCTGTCGAATCTGGGCGGCTTCCTGATCGGCACCATGCTCGGCATCCTCGGCGGCGGCCTGATGTTCGCCTGGCAGCCGTACGCCGCGCAGCGCGCCGGGGACGCGGAGTCCGCCGCGACCGCGTCCCCTCCCCCCACCCCGCACCACGATCCCCAAGGAGCACAGCCATGAGCCGCACGCGCACCGCGCTCGCCCTCGGGACGGCCGCTGCCGGAGCCCTCGCGCTCGCCTCGGTCACCGCTTCCGCCGCGCCCTTACCCGCGGCCGGGTCGACCACCGTCACCCCGGCCGGGCACGCCTTCAAGGCCACCCTCAGCGGGAAGGCCACCCTCAAGGCCGGTTCGGTGACGGTGACTTGTACGGTCTCCGTCGCCACCGGCACGGTGCCGGCCGCCCCCGGCAACAGCAACCCGGCCGGGCCGGTGTCGTCGCCCATCTCGGCGCCGACGTACAGCTCGTGCACCTCCAGCATGCCGGGCGTGACCCCCACGGTCACCACCAGCGGTGCCTGGTCGGTGTCGATGCAGAACGGCTCCCCGATCACCGCCACCATGACCGTGCCCGTCGGCGGGCTGGTGGTCAAGACGACCGGACTCGCCTCCTGTACCGTCACCGCGGCGCCCACCGCCGCGGCGAACGTCGGCGGGACCTGGGTCAACGGCGCCCCGTCGAGCCTGACTTTCACCAACGCCTCCGTACCGGTCAAGGTCACCGGCGGGTTCGGCTGCCCGACGAGCGCGACCTCGTCCACCTTCAACGCCGTCTACCACGTCGCCGACACCACCGACCCGGCGCAGCAGATCAGCGTCGGCCCCTGACTCCACCCGTACGAGCGCCAAGGCCCGCCCGGCCCCGGAGCACCCCGGGGCCGGGCGGTCGTGTGAGAGCTGGTCGGCCGGCACGCCGCAGGAGGCGTTGTCGAAGAGCCGGAAATTCCGTTGCCCGTCGCGAGCGGACACGCCAAGCTCGCCGACATGTCCGAGAGCACCGATCACCAACAGCCCTCCGCCGCCCCGCCCCAGACGCGACGGGACGTCCAGGACCTCTTCTCCGGCGGCCGGCTCATCGCCATTCCGCGCAAGGCCGCCCGGCGCGAGCAGCTGCTCGTCCACCTCACCGAGACGCTCTTCACCGTGGACCGGGAGTACACGGAACCCGAGGTGAACGACGCCCTGCGCACCGTGCACGAGGACTGCTCGGCGCTGCGGCGCTATCTGATCACCTCGGGCCTGTTGACACGGACCCGTGACGGCCGCAGCTACCGGCGGTCCACGACCACCCGGTAGCGGGCCGCGGTCCCTCGTGATGCGAGCGGAGCCGGGGATGGGAACACTGTGGGCATGGCGAACAAGGCAGTGCTGGAGGGTGGCCCGGACGATCTGCCGGAGCGGATCGTCGCGGTCACCACTCCGGGAGAAGACCTGAAGATTCCGCACCGCGGCGGGTACGAGCACTTCAAGACCACGTCGCGGCACCAGGACAGCCCGGAAGGACGGCTCCCGGTCTACGAGTGGTGGGAGCGCACGGAAATCGCGGAGTGAGGGGTCTCCTCCTCACCCCCGGTAGGTTTCCAGCAGCCGCAGCCAGATCTCGCTGATGGTCGGGAAGGCCGGCACCGCGTGCCACAGCCGCTCGATCGGGACCTCCCCCGCGACCGCGATGGTGGCCGCGTGGAGCAGCTCGGCGGCGCCCGGGCCGACGAAGGTGGCCCCGAGCAGGACCTCACGATCGAGGTCGACGATCATCCGGGCCCGGCCGCGGTATCCGTCGGCGTACAGCCCCGCGCCGGAGACCTTGGACAGGTCGTGGTCGACCGCGCGGACCCGGTGGCCTGCCCGTTCGGCCTCGGCCAGGGTGAGCCCCACGGCGGCGGCCTCCGGGTCGGTGAAGACCGCCTGCGGGAGCGCGCGGGTATCGGCGGTCGGCGTGTGCGCGCCCCAGGGGCCGGTGTCCAGCGGGGTGCCGGCCGCGCGGGCGGCGATCGCGGCGCCCGCGATCCGGGCCTGGTACTTGCCCTGGTGGGTGAGGAGCGCGCGGTGGTTGACGTCTCCGACGGCGTACAGCCAGTCGTGGCCGGGCACCCGGCAGGTGTCGTCGACCCCGATCCACTCCCCGGCCGGCAGGCCGACGGTGTCCAGCCCGATGTCCTCGGTCCGTGGCGAGCGGCCCGTCGCCATCAGCAGTTCGTCGCCCTCCAGGGACTCCCCGCCCTCCAGCACCACCCGAACGGGGCCGGTGGAGCCGTCCCGTACGACCGCCTCGACGGCCACACCCGTACGGACCACCGCCCCGGCCTCGCGCAGCGCGTCGGCGACCAGCTCTCCCGCGAAGGGCTCCATCCGCGGCAGCAGCCGTGAGCCGCGTACGAGGACGGTGACCTGCGATCCGAGGCCCTGCCAGGCGGTGGCCATCTCGGCGGCCACCACCGAGCCGCCCACGATCAGCAGCCGGCCGGGGGCCTCCTTCGCGGCGGTCGCCTCGCGGCTGGTCCAGGGGCGGGCCCCGGCGATCCCCGGCAGCTCGGGGATCACCGCCCGGCTGCCGGTGGCGACGACCACCGCGTGCCGGGCCGACAGGACGTGGTGCTCGCCCTCGGGGCTGGTGACGGAGACCTTGCGGACCCCGTAGAGCCGGCCGTGGCCCCGGTACACATGGGCTCCGATCGAGTCGAGCCAGTCGATCTGGCCCTGGTCCTTCCAGTCACTGGTCCAGTAGTCGCGGTGCGCGAACACCGCCGCCGTGTCCAGCGGCCCCTGGGCGGCCCCCGCCAGCCCCGGCACCCGGCGGGCATCGGCCCGGGCCAGCACCGGACGCAGCAGCGCCTTGCTCGGGATGCAGGCCCAGTACGAGCACTCGCCGCCCACCAGTTCGCTCTCGACGAGCGCCGTGCTCAGCCCGGCGGCGCGGGTCCGGTCGACGATGTTCTCGCCGGCCGGCCCCCCACCGAGCACCACGACGTCGTACTCCACGGCTTCAGTCATACGGGCCAGTGTCACCGCTGGTCCGTGGCCGCGTCACGCACTCAGGCCTCCGGCGTGCCGGGTCCCTCCGTACCGGTGCCCTGCGCGCCCTGCTGCGAGGCGGCGATCTTGGCTCGCACCTCGTCCATGTCGAGCGCGCGGGCCTGCCCGATGAGGTCCGTCAGCGCCGCCTCCGGCAGTGCGCCGGGCTGGGCGAAGATGGCCACCTGGTCCCGGACGATCATCAGGGTCGGGATCGAGGTGATCTGGAAGGCGCTGGCCAGCTCCTGCTGCGCCTCGGTGTCCACCTTGGCGAAGAGCAGGTCGGGATGGGTCTGCGAGGCCCTCTCGTAGACCGGAGCGAACTGCAGGCACGGTCGGCACCAGCCCGCCCAGAAGTCGATCAGGACGAACGGGTTCTCGCTGACCGTCTGGTCGAAGTTGTCCTTGGTGAGCTCGACTGTAGCCACGGTTTCCAGACCTCCTGATTGAGCCGTCTGCTCCTTGAACGAGCGACCTGCCCCCAGCATTCCGCCAGTCCCTAGAAAGGGTGGCCCGCGGGGACGGCGCGGGCGGTGGTCCAGCGCAGTTCCGTGAAGGCGTCCAGGTTCGCCTCGCCGCCGAAGCGGGCGCCGGTTCCCGAGGCGCCGACTCCGCCGAACGGGGCCACGGCCTCGTCGTTGACGGTCTGGTCGTTGATGTGCGCGATCCCGGTCGGGATCCGAGCGGCCAGGTCCAGCCCGCGCGCCGCGTCCCGGGTCACGATCCCGAGGGAGAGGCCGTAGGGGCCCGCCGAAGCCAGCGCCACGGCCTCCTCCTCCGTCGCGAAGGACCGTACGGGCGCGACCGGCCCGAAGACCTCCTCGGCATAGGCGGGGGTGTCGTCGGTGACGCCCGCGAGCACGGTCGGCCGGTAGAAGAGGTCCCGGTGCGTGCCGCCGGCGACGAGCTTGGCCCCTCGTCCGGTGCTGGCCTCGACCAGGGCGTCCACGCGCTCCAGCTGGGCCCGGTCGATCAGCGGGCCCAGGTGGACCTGCTCGCGGTACGGGTCCCCCACGGCCAGCTCCTCGGCCCGCTCGGCGAGCCGCTCGACGTACTCGTCGTAGAGCGAGGCGTGTACGAGGTGACGGCCGGCCGTCATGCAGATCTGGCCCTGGTGGAAGAAGGAGCCCCAGGAGGCCTGGGCGACGGCGGCCTCGATGTCGGCGTCCCGGAGCACGACGAGGGCGGAGTTGCCACCCAACTCCAGGTGGGCGCGCTTGAGGTGACGGC
The DNA here is from genome assembly GCF_055564955.1 of Streptomyces sp. NPDC028910. Classification (NCBI taxonomy): domain Bacteria; kingdom Bacillati; phylum Actinomycetota; class Actinomycetes; order Kitasatosporales; family Streptomycetaceae; genus Streptomyces; species Streptomyces sp. NPDC028910. The sequence goes on from NZ_JBVHVF010000011.1 coordinate 162,425, forward strand.
CCGCCAGCTCTCCGACGGATCGGCCGGCAACGGTGGATCCGGTGAAGGACACCACCCGGACCCGCGGGTCGGCGACCACGGCCGCGCCCGTCTCGGCGCCGCCCGGCAGGACGCGCAGCAGTCCGTCCGGCAGTCCGGCGGCGGCGAGGACCGCGGCGGGGGCGAGGCCGCCGCAGACGGCGGTACGCCGGTCCGGCTTGAGCAGCACCGCGTTGCCGAGCGCCAGCGCCGGGGCGACCGAGCGGATCGCCAGGATCAGCGGGGCGTTGAAGGGGGTCACGACCCCGACCACTCCGGCCGGGACCCGGCGGGTGAAGGACAGCCGGGGCACCTCGCTCGGCAGCACCTGCCCGGCCGGTCGCGAGGCCAGCGCGGCGGCCTCGTAGCACTCCTGCGCGGCGACGTGCAGCTCGAAGTCGGCTTTGCCGGGTATCGAGCCGGACTCGCGGACCAGCCATTCCCGCAGCTCGTCGGCGTGGGCGGTGAACAGGTCCCCGGCGCGGCGCAGCACGGCCGCCCGCTCCAGGTGGGTCGCGCGCGCCCAGTCGGGCTGCGCCGCCCGGGCCCGTACGGCGGCCTCCGCGACATCGGCGGGCGCGGCGAGGTCGAGCGTGGCGAGGGCACGGCCGGTGGCGGGTTCGACGACCGGGGCGGCGCCGCCGGTGAGGGTGGGTCCGTCCTGCCAGAGCGTCGGGTCGAGGAGCGGCATGGCGCGGGGCCTCCGGGTGGGGATGGGCGGGGCGGGGGGCGGCAGCACGCGCCATCGTGCCAGACCGGAGGCTCCACTTCTGTTCAGTTATTGGGCAGTTGACAGGGGCCGATGACCGGAAACGATCGACGGCCCCAGCTCCGTCGGTACGTCGTCGGTGGGTTCAGCGCTCCAGAACGAGTGCGATGCCCTGTCCGACGCCGATGCACAGCGCCGCCATGCCGGTTCCGGAGCCGGCCGCCGCCAGCTGGTGCGCGACCGAGCCGGCCAGCCGGGCGCCCGAGGCACCGAGCGGGTGGCCGATCGCGATGGCGCCGCCGCGCGGGTTGACCACGGCCGGGTCGAGCTCCGGCCAGGCCGCGAGGCAGCCCAACGCCTGTGCGGCGAATGCCTCGTTGAGTTCGAAGGCGGTGAGGTCGTCGAGGCTGCGGCCGGCCTTGGCGAGCGCCCGCTGGACGGCGTCCACCGGACCCAGGCCGAAGAGCTGGGGCTCGATTCCGGTGACGGCCGAGGCGCTGATCCGGGCGAGCGGCTCCCGGCCGGTGGCCGCCAGCCCCGCCTCGTCGGTCAGCAGCAGGGCCGCGGCGCCGTCGTTGAGCGGGGAGGCGTTGCCCGCCGTGACGGTACCGGTGCCGTCCGCCCGGAAGGCGGGCTTCAGCCGGGCCAGCGCCTCGGGGGTGGAACCCTCCCGGATGCACTCGTCGCGGCCCAGGTCCACGCCGGGGTACGGGACGACCTCGTTGTCGTACAGACCGGCGGACCAGGCGGCCGCGGCCTTGCGGTGGCTCTCCAGGGCGAAGGCGTCCTGGGCCTCGCGCGTGATGCCGTGCTTGTCCGCGACGAGTTCGGCGCCCTCGCCGAGCGAGCCGGTCCACTCCTCGGGCATGCGCGGGTTGGTCATCCGCCAGCCGAGGGTGGTGGACCACATCTGCTGGTGCCCGGCGGGGAAGGCACGCTCGGGCTTCTGCACCACCCAGGGTGCGCGGCTCATCGACTCGACCCCGCCCGCGATGGCCACCGAGGCGTCACCGAGGGCGATGGCGCGGGCGGCCTGGATCACGGCTTCGAGGCCGGACCCGCAGAGCCGGTTGACGGTGACGCCGGGCACGCTCACGGGCAGCCCCGCCAGCAGCACGGCCATGCGGGCCACGTCCCGGTTGTCCTCCCCCGCGCCGTTGGCGTCGCCGAAGACGACGTCGTCGATACGGGCCGGATCGAGGTCGGGAGTACGGTCCACCAGCGCGCGCACCACGTGCGCGGCCAGGTCGTCCGGCCGGACCCCGGCCAAAGCGCCGCCGAACTTGCCGATCGGGGTGCGGACGGCGTCGACGACGTAGACGTCGCGGACGGTGCGGATGCTCATGGGGTCTCTCCTGGGCGGATCCGTACGGGCGGTGGCGCGGATCGGTGCCGGTGTGGGCCTCCGGCGCGCCGCCGGGCACGCCCGGTGGGGCGCGCCCGCAGTCTCCTTCCGCACGTCACCGCCTGTCAACGGTCCCCCCGGCCCTCTTGGACGCCAAGGGCCCCGGGCACCGTCAGGTCGACTCCCGGTGGATGGCCGTGGCCGCCATCAGGTCGTGCCGCTCGGTGACCTTCGACGGCTCGCGCACCGCGTGGTCCACCAGCGACGCCAGGTGGTCACCGGTCGGCATCTCGATCTGCACCGTGCTCAGCCGGGGCCGTAGCAGCCGCCCGATGAGCAGGTCGTCGGCGCCGATGACGGCGACGTCCTCGGGGATCCGCAGCCCCTCGTCCTGGAAGGCCCGCATCAGCAGCATCGCGTACTCGTCGTTGTACGCGAACGCCGCGTCCAGCCGGAGCCCGCGCCAGCGGGCCGCGAGCGCCGCGGCCGACTCCTCCGAGTAGGCCAGCGGGACGGCCTCGACCTCCGCGCCCGCCACCGAGCGGGCACCCGCCAGCCGGGGCCCGGAGAACAGCTCCAGGCCCTCCTCCTGCGGGACGACCACGCCGATCCGCCGCCGGCCCCGCTCGACCAGATGGGCGGCGGCCCGGGCGCCGACCTCCTGCTGGTCCATGACCAGCGCGTGTGCCCCGGGCACGCCGACCGGCCCCATCGTGATCACCGCGCGGGCCCCGGCCCGCTTGAGGGTGGCGACGTTGTGCGCGGTGAGGGTGATCTCGCCGAGGGATATCACCGCCACCGGACGCAGTTCCGCCCACGCCCGCACGGCCTCGTCGCCGCTGAGGCCGAGGCTCCCGTACTGGACCACGGTGTAGTCGAGGCGGCGCAGCGCCCACTGGAGCTCGTTCAGGAAGGTGCTGTAGAGCGGCCCGATCGGCGCGTTCGGGGTGGGCAGCAGCACGATGCGGGTGTGCCCGGCGCGCAGGCTGCGGGCGGCCGCGTGCGGCACGTACCCGAGCTCCTCGGCGGCTTCGCGGACCTTGCGGCGGGTCGGCTCGCTGATGCGCACGGCTTCCGCGTTGTTCAGCACGTACGAGACCGTCGCGCGCGAGACGCCCGCGAGCCGGGCCACGTCGGCGCTGGTCGGAACGGGCGGTGGGGGCGTGGACGATCCGGAGGCCGGCGTCTGCGGCTTGGGGGGCTTGTGCGGCTTCGGCGATTTCGATGACTGAGACATTGCCGTCGCCCTGTCCTCGTTCCTACCACCGGTACGAATCTCAGACATCGCGCCTGCACTGCCCCCGTCCGTACCTCACCGCGCAGGCGTGTGACCAGCAGCGGAGCCGCAAATGATGACCTTCCGGCTCAACCCTACCCGCAGGCCGCGGTGCCGGGCCCGTCGCTTCCCAGCCCATCTGAGCTGCCCGCGTGGCGCGGTTCGGACCGGATTTCGCCCCTCGGCATCCCCTCCGAAGAGGCCATGGCTGCCCCGCAGGCGAAGGGCGAGCGGGTGGCGCACGATGAACGTATCCGGACCCGCCCCGCTCAAGAAAGCCGTGGTCCTGATGCCCGACAAAGACTCGACGCTCCACAGCAAGCGGCTCCTGGTCCAGGCCGGAGCCACGGTCACGCTGGCCGCCTGCGCGCTGCTGCCGGTCAACGGTTTCGCGCTGGCCGCGACGCAAGGCCACGCCGCCACGACGGTCGCGGCGGCATCCCCGGCCCAGACCACATACGACCGGATCGCCACCCGGACGCTCAACGACATCGTGAACGGCGACTACACCGCGGCCACGGCCCGCTTCGACGCGACGCTGCGCAAGGTGCTGACTCCGGACGCCCTCGCGGAGGCCTGGGAGACCTACCAGGACGAGTTCGGACGCTATCAGTCGCACGGGGATCCCCAGGACGTCGCCCTCGGCGAGTTCACCGTGGTCAACGTGCCGCTGCGCATGGAACACCGGCCCGGCGAGTTCCGCGTGACCTTCCACAAGGACGGAAGCATCGCTGGTCTGTTGTTCCTCAGGACAGGAGTGCCGATCGCGTAGATCGACACAGGGCCCGCGCGCCAGGCGCACCCTCTGCGTCGATCAGCCGACGTGGGCGGCGATGGTGCGCGCGCACACCAGGGATTCGGTGTGCGTCGTGTCGACCTCCAGGTCATAGACCACCCCTTGGTGAACCAATTCTGCCTGCAGGGCGGCCATTCCCGGGACCCGGTCTCCTCGTGCGATCTCACGGCCCGCGGCGACCTCGCTCCCACACCTGACGCCGACCCACAGCACATCGAGTCCCCCCAGGGCCTTCTGCCACCGCTGCTGGGACGCCGCTCCGCCGAGGAAGACGTCGTCGACGATGACCCGGGCGCCGGCGCCGGCCATCGCCACGAGGCCCTGGACCCAGGCCGCCTCCAGCGCCCGGAAGTCCGCCCCGACGCTCACACGGCCGTCCGCCGAGATCTCGATCCCCGCGTCCGACGCCTGCATCCTCGCGGGCATCGCGTCGACGAACGAATCGACCCCGAACGCCAGCCACGGATCCGGCAGGACGGCCTGCAGGCACCGCACGATGCCGGACTTCCCGGAGCTGGAACCACCATTGAGAATGATCATCTGAGTCGTCACCGCGCCACCGTAAAGGGGCCTCCCCACGACACGAAACGAATTCCTTGAGAAGGAAGCGGGCCGGAACCGATGCCGTCCGAGGACTAGCGGATGCCGTGAAACGAGTGCTACACAGCCCTTACACGCGTCACTGACACGTGTAATCACGGGGCGCACCCCACACTCGACTCGAAAGGCGACACCGTGCGGCTGCACACACAGACCTGGGGCGAGGGCGACCGCATCGCCCTTCTGATCCACGGCATCATGGCCGATCACCGGACCTGGCGCCGCGTGGGCCCCGCCCTCGCCGACCGCGGTTACCGCGTCATCGCCGTGGACCTGCGGGGCCACGGGGCCAGCGGCCGTGGCCCGTACAGCCCCGAGCTCTACGCGGACGACGTGGTCGAGACGCTTCCCGCCGGCGCCGAACTCGCCATGGGCCACTCCCTCGGCGGGCTGACGCTCTCCCTCGCGGTGGACCGGCTGAAGCCACGACGGGCGGTGTTCTCCGACCCGGCATGGCATCTGGCCGCCCCCGTGGAGGGCTCCGGTCCTGAGCTGCTGGCGCAGTTCAAGACGGCGACGAGGGAGCAGATCCGCACGATGAGCCCGCGGTGGGAGGAGGTGGACGTCGACATCGAGCTGGCGACCCTGGCGCTGTGGGACGAGCAGACCGCTCTGAGCCTCGCCCCGCTGCTCGGCGCCGACCTGATGCCGGCCGCGCCGGCGGTCCCCTCACTCGTGCAACTCGCCGACCCGAGCGCCCTGATCACGCCGGAGCGGGCACGGACGCTCACGTCCCGCGGCTTCGAGGTCCGTTCGGTCGCCGGGGCCGGACACACCATCCACCGGGACGACTTCGACGGCTTCATGGCCTCCCTGGAGGGGTGGATCTAGCCCTTCACAAGCACTCCCCACTACCGTCTTCCTACCGAACGGTAACGGGGGAGTGGTTCACATGCCGGGTTCTTCAGCGCCAACGACCGGCCTCGTCGGGATGGCCGCCGCACTCGCCGAAGGCACCGTATCGGCACGGCAGTTGACCGAGCAGGCACTGCGCCGGATCGCGGCGGCGCAGCCGGAGCTCAACGCCTTCCGGACCGTACGCGCCGACGCCGCGCTCGCGGAGGCGGACGAGGCGGACCGGCGGCTGGCCGCGGGCGAACGGCTGCCCCTGCTCGGCGTCCCGCTCGCCGTCAAGGACGACATGGACGTGGCCGGCGAGCCGACCGCCTTCGGCTGCGCCGGCACGTTCCCGCCGAAGACCTCCGACAGCGAGGCGGTACGAAGGCTGCGCGCGGCCGGCGCCGTGATCGTCGGCAAGACCCAGACGCCGGAGCTGGGCCAGTGGCCCTTCACCGAGGGCCACGCCTTCGGTGAGACGCGCAATCCGTGGAACCCGGCCTACACGCCCGGCGGTTCCTCGGGCGGCTCGGCAGCCGCCGTGGCGGCGGGCCTGGTCCCGGCCGCGCTGGGCTCGGACGGAGCCGGCTCGGTACGGATCCCCGCGGCCTGGACCCACCTGGTGGGCGTGAAACCGCAGCGCGGTCGCATCTCCACCTGGCCGGAGCCCGAGTCCTTCCACGGGCTCACGGTCAACGGCGTCCTGGCCCGCACCGTCGCCGACGCGGCGCTCCTGCTGGACGCCGCGAGCGGCCCGCACCCGCAGGACCCGCACCGCCCGGCACGCATCTCGGCGGTCGATGCGGCCCGTCGCGCGCCCCGTCGGCTGCGGATCGCCCTCTCCTTCCGGATGCCCTTCACGGCAACCCCCAAGTCCCTCGACCCGGAGGTCCGTTCCGCCGTGGAGCGACTGGCCGGGCGACTGGAGTCGCTGGGGCACGAGGTGATCCCGCAGGACCCGCGGTACGGCCCGATCGGCCTGACGTTCGTACCCCGCGCGACCAGCGGCGTACGGGACTGGGCGGCACGGGTGCCGGATCCCGCACTCCTGGACCCGCGCACGCACGGGGCCGTACGGACCGGCCGCATCCTGGGCGGGCTGCCCCTGCGGGTCTCCCGCCGGGCGGAAGCAGGGCTCCGCCACCGGATCGGCGAGATCTTCGGCCGCTTCGACGTGGTCCTGACCCCGACGACAGCCACACCGCCGCTACGGATCGGAGCGCTGGCCGGGCTGGGGGCCATGGCCACGGACCGGGCGATGATAGCCGCCTGCCCCTACGCCTGGACGTGGAACGTGCTGGGCTGGCCCGGGGTGAACATCCCGGCGGGATTCACGGGCGCCGGCCTGCCGATGGGTGCCCAACTCCTGGGCACGGCGGACTCGGAGCCACTCCTCCTGGGACTGGCCGCCCAGGTCGAGGCGGCGCAGGGATGGGAGACCCTACGCCCCGAACGATCAACGGACTGTTGAAAAACCCTTCCCCTCCTGTAAGTTCCCCATGGGAATGCACTACACACCACAGGGGGTACCCATGACTCAACGGACGTGGACGGCGGTCGACGCGTACTTCGACGGGTTGCTGGTCGACGAGGACGAGGCCCTGCGAGCAGCCGCAGCAGACAGTGAGGCGGCCGGCCTGCCACCCCATCAGGTCGCCCCGAACCAGGGCAAGCTCCTCCACCTCCTGGCCCGGATCAGAGGTGCCCGCACCATCCTGGAGATCGGCACCCTGGGCGGCTACAGCACCATCTGGCTCGCCCGAGCCCTCCCCGAAGACGGGCAGTTGGTCACGCTGGAGGTCGACGAACAGTGCGCCGACATCGCCGCCGCCAACATCGCCCGTGCCGGCCTGAAGCACCTCGTCGACATCCGCCGTGGCAGAGCGCTTGACCTCCTCCCCCAGCTCACGGACCTGGCCCCCTTCGACCTCGTCTTCATCGACGCCGACAAGCCCTCGAATCCCGCGTACCTCGCATGGGCCCTCAAACTCACCCGGCCCGGCAGCATCATCATCGGCGACAACGTCGTCCGCGACGGTGCCGTGGTCGATCCCGACAGTCCCGACCCCCGCGTCCAGGGCGTACGCCGCTTCACCGAACTCATCGCGCAGCACCCCCAACTCACCGCGACCGCCCTACAGACCGTCGGCAGCAAGGGCTACGACGGCCTCGTCATGGCCCTGGTCACGGAGTAACACCCAGCCCGCCCCGCCACGCACCGGACGACAGCCAGCTGCTCACGCCGGGAAGCGCGTAGCGATCGGTGGCGGCTTATGACCAGCCCCACACGGTCGGCCGGCCGCCGTCATCGAGAAGCGCGGAGCGATCGGTGGCGCCCGCGCCCAGCCCCAGACGGCGGCCGGCCGCCAAGCCGTGCGAAGCGCGTAGCGATCGAACGCGTCCCCCGCCCCACCCGTCCATCTCCGACCGCCCCGTCCCTGAAAAGGAACCCCAGGCTCGTTCCTTTGGGGGTTTCCCGGCTGTCCTCGTATGTCCGGGGCGGGACGGTCGGTCAAGGGTGGCCGAAGGCCATCGCGCAGCGACGCGACGACGAAGGAGGAGCGCCCTTGAGGGACCGGCCCGACACGGAGAGACGATGGGACTGACGGGAAACCCCCAAACCCTCCCTGATCCCGCCCGCCCAGCTCCCGCCGCTCGAAGCCGCACCCCCCGACCCACTAATCTCGCCCGAATGACGGCACTTTCACACCACAGCACCGGTCCCACCGGCCAGCCCGGCCGCGACGGCGCCACCGCCACCACCGAGGCCGACCCCCGCGCCATCGGCCCCGTCCGCACGTCGTACGCACCCGACCCCGACGGCGACCCCGATCCCGGCGAGATCGTGTGGACCTGGGTCCCCTTCGAGGAGAACGACGGCCGGGGCAAGGACCGCCCGGTGCTGGTCGTGGCCCGCGAGGCGGGCGGTCGAACCCTGCTCGCCGTACAGCTGTCCAGCAAGCGGCACGACCACGACCGGGAGTGGGTGCCGATCGGGACGGGCCCGTGGGACAGCGCGGGCCGGGAGTCCTGGGTGGACGTCGACCGGGTACTCCGGGTGCACGAGTCGGGGATGCGGCGCGAGGCCTGCGCGCTGGACCTGGGACGCTTCCAACTGGTGGTACACCGCCTGAGCGAACGCTACGGCTGGCAGTAGCGCACGGTCGCACGGCACGGCACAGTCCGGGCGCCAGCCCCAGGCCTCCCCCGGCTTGCCACCGCCAGGCGGCCCCCGCCAAGGCCCCCCGGCGAGCCTCAGCCCCCGCTCGTCCCCCCGCTCTTCCCCCCGCCCGTCCCCCCAGCCTCACCGAACCCCGCGAAGGCCCGCTCGAATGCCTCCCGCGTCTCCGGCTTGCGGTCCAGCACACCGAACACCACCCGCTCGAACACCGCTTCGAACCGGCCCGCCAGCAGCCCCCGGAAGGCCTCCGCCACCTCCGCCGGGTCGTTCTGGAACACCCCGCACCCCCACGCCCCCAGCACCAGCCGCCGGTACCCGTGCAGCGCCGCCACCTCCAGGACGAGCCCGGCCCGCCGGACCAGCGCCGTCGGGATCTCGGCGACCCGTTCCGGTTCCTGACGCCGGATCGTGCCCGCGTTCGGGGCCGGGGAGGTCAGGAAGCCGACCCGGAAGGGGTTCTCCAGCAATTCGCCCCGGTCGTCACGAAACACGGGGACCCCGGGCGAGTGAATCACCCGGTCGGTGTAGAAGGTGCTGCGCTCCGCGCGGTGGATCTCGTAGTACTCCGGAGCCTCCAGCAAAGTCTCGTACAGGGCAGACGCGCGGCACAGCGCCTCCTCCTGGGCCTTGGCCCCGCGAACGTAACCACCCCCGGGATTCCGGGCCGAAGCGAAGTTCAGCACGGCCACGGGGGCACCCTCCGCGGCGCCGCCCCCGACCGGCTGGGCGAGCCTGCGGGCCGCGACCGTACTGCTCTCCCCCGTGACCTCGATGGCCGTCCCGGCACCCCTCCCCTCGGGCCATTCGCCTGGAATGACCCGGTTTGGTCCATATATCCTGGTTCCCGCCTTGGCTTCCGCCAGGGCGGCGGCAAGCGAAACCTGCCGTCCCGACCGCGTCCGGTAGCCACCGGCCGCCAGGATCTCCGCGTTCTCCCGCGCGATCTCGCGCAATCTGCTGCTCACGCCGCCATCCTTCGCCCTCCAGATCACCGGCGGCAAAGGAATTTGTGTCCACGGGACGGGTAGGCACGGGTGATGTCACGACCGACGACAGGAGACGAGGACCCGGTCATGCCCCAGGACTCACCCGCTCCTCCAGCCCACCCAACGCGGCCAACGCGGCCAACTCAGCCAGCGCGGCCAACTCAGCCAGCGCAGCCAACGCCATCACTCTCTCCACTACCTCCACTCCCTCCATCCCCTCCACTCCCTCCGCTCACCGAGACCCAGGCGGAGGACCTGATCCACGGCATCTGTTTCAAGACCGGCCCTCCCCGCTTCATCGGCGCCGAGCTCGAATGGCTGGTCCTGGACGCCGAGCGGCCCGGGCGGCCCGTGTCCCCCGAGCGCCTGCGGGCCGCGCACACCGCCGCCCGCGCGCTGCCCCTGCGCTCCCGGCTGACCGTCGAGCCCGGCGGCCAGCTGGAGCTCAGCTCGGCCCCCGCCGACTCCCTCACCGGATGCGTGGACGGCCTGCAGGCCGACCTCACCGCCGTACGCGCCGCCCTGCTGGCCCAAGGGCTGGTCCTGCGCGGACTCGGCCACGATCCCCGCCTCCCGCACCGCCGGCTGCTGAGCAGCCCGCGCTACGACGCGATGGAGGCCTACTTCGACCGTACCGGCCCGGCCGGGCGCGCCATGATGTGCGCCTCCACCTCCGTTCAGGTCTGCGTGGACGCAGGGCACGAGGAGCCGGGCGTGCTCGGCCACGGCCGGCGCTGGCGGCTGGCGCACCTGCTGGGCGCGGTTCTGGTGGCCGCCTTCGCCAACTCCCCCGCGCACGAGGGCCCGTACGCCGGATGGCGCTGTGCCCGTCAGGGGATCTGGAGCGACCTGGACTCCCGGCGCACGCTCGCCCCGCCGCTGGACGCCGAGCCCCGGGCCGGGTGGACGCGGCAGGCGCTGGACACCGAGGTGATGTGCGTACGGTCCTACGACGGCGAGCCGTGGGAGATCCCGCGCGGTACGACCTTCCGCGACTGGCTGCGCATGAGCGGCACGGGCGGCGTAAGCGCCACGAGCGGCACCGGCGGCACAGCCAGCATCGGCGGCACGCGCACCACACCCGCCACAGGCCCCACACCCAGCCACCCCCTACTACCCCTGCGCCCGCCCACCGCCGAGGACCTGGACTACCACCTGACCACGCTCTTCCCACCGGTACGGCCGCGCGGCCACCTGGAGCTGCGGATGATCGACGCGCAGCCCGGCGACGACGGCTGGCTGGTCCCGGTGGCCATCGTGCACGCGCTGTTCGACGATCCGGAGGCCGCCGAGACCGCGTACCGGGTGACCAAGGCGCTGGCCGACACCCACGGCCCGCACCCCGCGCCCCGCAATCCGCTCTGGCACTCCGCCGCCCGTCACGGTCTGGCCGATCCCGAGCTGCGGGCAGCCGCGACCGTCTGTTTCCTGGCCGCCGCCGAGGCGCTGCCCCGGCTCGGCGCGAGCGAGCACGTCCGGGAGACGGTGGGCGCCTTCACCGAGCGCTTCGTCCTGCGCGGCCGCTGTCCGGCCGACGAGGAATCCCCGCTCCAGCTCACCGGAAAGGGGGCCCGCCGGTGACCAGCCCGTCTTCGCCCCAGCAGCACACACCCCACACCGACACCTCCCACGAGGCCCTGCCCGCCACCTCCGACGAGGCCCTGTCCGCCACCTCCCAGGAGGCCCTGCGCGAGCGCGCCGCCGCCGCTCTGACCGCCGCGCGCCTGCGTACGGCCGCGCTCACGGACGCCGTGAGCGACGCGGACCTGACCGCCCAGCACTCCCCGCTCATGTCCCCGCTCGTCTGGGACCTGGCGCACATCGGGAACATGGAGGAGCTCTGGCTGCTGCGCAAGGTCGCGGGGCGCGAGTCCATGCGTCCCGAGATCGACCCGCTCTACGACGCCTTCGAGCATCCCCGCGCCGAGCGGCCGAAGCTTCCGCTGCTTGGGCCGGACGAGGCCCGCGCCTACGCGGCCGAGGTGCGCGGCCGGGTCTTCGACCTGCTGGAGCGCACTCCACTGGAAGGAACGTCCCTGCTGGACTCCGGCTACGTCTTCGGGATGATCGCCCAGCACGAGCAGCAGCACGACGAGACCATGCTGATCACCCATCAGCTTCGGCGCGGCGCGCCCGTGCTGACCGCCCCGGATCCGGATCCCCCGTACGACTCCCCGTACGACTCCCCGCTCGGCCCCGAAGTCCTGACCGTCGAAGTCCTCGTCCCCGCAGGCCCCTTCACGATGGGCACCTCCGCCGAGCCGTGGTCGCTGGACAACGAGCGGCCGGCGCACGTGCGGGTCACCGCGCCGTTCTGGATCGACACGGTGCCGGTGACCAACGCCGCGTACCAGGCGTTCATCGCGGACGGCGGTTACCACGAGCCCCGCTGGTGGGCGGAGCCGGGCTGGAAACAGATCCGCGCGCACTCCATCGAGGCCCCGCTGTTCTGGCGTAAGGAGGCCGGCCAGTGGCTGCGCCGCCGCTTCGGGGTGACCGAACCGGTGCCGGACGACGAGCCGGTGCTGCACGTCAGCTGGTACGAGGCGGACGCCTACGCCAGCTGGGCGGGGCGGCGGCTCCCCACGGAGACGGAGTGGGAGAAGGCGGCCCGCTTCGATCCGGCGACCGGCCGCTCGGCCCGCTATCCGTGGGGCGACGCGGAGCCGACCCCCGCCCACGCCAATCTGGGGCAGCGCCATCTGCGCCCGGCCCCCGCGGGCAGCTATCCGGCCGGGGCCTCCCCGCTCGGGGTGCGCCAGCTGATCGGCGACGTGTGGGAGTGGACCGCCTCCGATTTCCTGCCGTACCCCGGCTTCCGGGCCTTCCCCTACCGGGAGTACTCGGAGGTGTTCTTCGGCACGGAACACAAGGTGCTGCGCGGCGGTTCCTTCGCGGTGGACCCGGTGGCCTGCCGGGGCACCTTCCGCAACTGGGACCTCCCGGTGCGGCGGCAGATCTTCTCCGGCTTCCGGACCGCGAGGGACGTCTGATGTGCCGTCATCTCGCCTACCTGGGCCCGGTGGTGAGGCTCGGGCGGCTGCTGAGCGAGCCGGAGCACTCGCTGGTGCGCCAGTCCTGGGAGCCGCGCCGCCAGCGCAGTGGCACCGTCAACGCCGACGGCTTCGGCATCGGCTGGTACGCCGAGGGCGATCCGGTGCCCGCCCGCTACCGGCGGGCCGGGCCGATCTGGGCCGACCTGGGCTTCACGGATCTCGCCCGCGTGCTGCGCAGCGGGGCCGCGCTGGCCGCCGTACGGGACTCCACGCGGCCCGGGGCCGACGGGGAGGCGGCGGCCGCGCCGTTCGCCGACGGGCCGTGGCTGTTCAGCCACAACGGCGCGATCCGGGACTGGCCCGACTCCGCGGCCCCGCTGGCGGCCGGGCTGCCTCCCGAGGAGCTGCTCCAGCTGGCCGCGCGCACGGATTCGGCGCTGATCTGGGCGCTGGTCCTGCACCGCCTGCGGGCCGGGGACGGCCTCGGCGCGGCGCTCGCCGGGCCGGTCCGGGAGCTGGCCGCGGCCGCGCCCGGATCCCGGCTGAACCTGCTGCTGACGGACGGCGCCGCCATCGCCGCGACGGCCTGGGGCGATTCGCTCTGGTACCTGGCCGACGCGGGAGCCCAGCGCACCGTGGTCGCCTCCGAGCCGTACGACGAGGACCCCCGCTGGCGCGAAGTGCCCGAGCGGACCCTGCTCACCGCCACCCGTACGCGGGTCGACCTGACCCCGCTCAAGGAGAACTCCCCGTGACTGACTTCCAGTTGACCCGGACCCTCGACGAGCACTCCGCGGAGCGCGCGCTGCGTGCGGACGTGCTGCACGGGCTGACCGGAACGCCCAAGGTGCTGCCGCCCAAGTGGTTCTACGACGCGCGGGGCAGTGAGCTCTTCGAGGAGATCACCCGGTTGCCCGAGTACTACCCGACGCGCGCGGAGCGGGAGATCCTCCTGGAGCGGGCGCGGGAGATCGCCTCGGAGAGCGGCGCGCGCACCCTGGTGGAGCTGGGCTCGGGGTCCTCGGAGAAGACCCGGCACCTGATCGAGGCGATGCCCGCGCTGGACACCTACGTCCCGGTGGACGTGAGCGAGAGCGCGCTGAGGGGGGCGGCCGAGACGCTGCTCGCGGAGCATGCGGGGCTGCGGGTGCACGCCTTGCTGGCCGATTTCACCAGTGCGCTGCACCTGCCGGAGTCTCCCGGGCCGCGGCTGGTGGTGTTCCTGGGCGGCACGGTCGGGAATCTGCTGCCGCCGGAGCGGGCGGTGTTCCTGGCGTCCGTACGGGCGATGCTGTCGCCCGGGGACGCCCTGCTGATGGGCACGGACCTGGTGAAGGACGAGTGCGTGCTGGTGGCGGCGTACGACGACGGGCGAGGGGTGACGGCCGAGTTCAACAAGAACGTACTGGCGGTCATCAACCGGGAGTTGGGGGCGGACTTCCACACCGCCGACTTCGCGCACGTGGCGGTGTGGAACAGGGAGCAGGAATGGATCGAGATGCGGCTGCGGGCCCGGTCGGAGCTGGTGGTGAAGGTCCGGGCGCTGGATCTGGTGGTGCCGTTCGCGGCGGGTGAGGAGATCCTCACGGAGGTCTCCGCGAAGTTCCGTCAGGAGGGGGTGCGCAAGGAGTTGGCGGCGGCGGGGCTGGAGTTGACGCAGTGGTGGACGGACGCGGCGGGCAGGTTCGCGCTGTCCTTGTCGGTCGCCGACGGCGCGGCCGGCTGAGTGGGCACGCCCTGCGGACGCGGCCCCGGCAGCGGGGTCGGCAACGGTCCCGGCAGCGGGGGCGGCCCTGCGTCGGAGGCGGCGCCGACGGCCCGCTGAGCGGCCGCCGCGAGGTCCCGCCGGTGCGCGTACCGGCCCGGCGGGATCCGCGGCAGCAGCCTGACCTCGGCCCGTACCCCGCGGGCGCGGGCGATCCGCCACAGCGAGGCGGTCAGCGGGTCGTCCCCGACGAAGGCGGGCGCCCCGGCCGGGTTCCCGTCGCACCGCAGGTACGTGAGGCGCACGGGCTGTACGGGTACCCGCGCGTCCAGGGCCGACTGGAAGGCGGCCCTGCGGAAGGTCCCCCGGGCGCGTCCGCACCAGGTGGAGCCCTCGGGGAAGACGGTGACCCGGTCGCCGGCCAGCAGCGCGCGGGTGATCGTCCCGACGGTGGCGGGCAGGGCGCGGATCCGGTCGCGCTCGATGAACAGGGTGCCGGCCTGCCCGGCGAGGCGGCCGAGGACCGGCCAGGCGCGGATGTCGCTCTTGGCCAGCATCCGGCAGGGCAGGACGGCCGCGACGAGCGGGATGTCCAGCCAGGAGATGTGGTTGGCGACCAGCAGGCGGCCGCCGTCCGGGCCCGGGCTGCCGTGCACGGTGATCCGGATGCCGAAGGCCCGTACCAGCGCGGCCGACCAGGCCCGTACGACCGTGTGCCGGGGGCCGGCCGGAAGCAGCCGGACCGGCGGGGCGCCCAGGATTCCCACCAGGATCAGGGCGACGGCGGCGGTGAGCCTGAGCATCGCGTGCGGGACGCTCGCGGTGCTCCCCTCGTGGCCGGCACAGGCCTCGGGGGTGCAGGGCGAGGTGGGCAGCCAGACGCTCATGCGCCCGGGACGAGCGAGCGGAAGTGCTTGAGGTAGCGCGGGTTGGTGCGGCGCAGGGAGAGCAGCACGTACAGGTCGGCGCAGCCGAACTCGGCGTCGAAGGCGGGTTCGCCGCAGACCCAGGCGCCCAGGCGGAGGTAACCGCGCAGCAGCGGGGGCAGTTCCATGCGGTCGGGGAAGGTGATGCCCTCGGGCTTCCAGGGGAGGTGCGGGGTGACCCGGTACTCCTCGGGGGCGAGGCTGCGGGTCAGGGCGGTCTCCCGGGTGGCGGCGGCCAGGACCCCGCCCTCGGAGAGCGGTATCGAGCAGCAGCCGGCGAGCCAGTTGTGCCCGGAGCGGTCCATGTAGTGGGCGAGGCCGGCCCAGATGAGGGCGATGACGGCGCCGTTGCGGTGGTCGGGGTGGACGCAGGAGCGGCCGACCTCGACCAGGTCGGGGCGGATGGGGGCGAGGGCGGAGAGGTCGAACTCGCCCTCGGAGTAGAGGCGGCCGGCGACGGCGGCGCGCTCCGGGGGCAGCAGGCGGTAGGTACCGACGACCTGCTCGGTCTCCTCGTCGATGACGAGGAGGTGGTCGCAGTACGCGTCGAAGGCGTCGGCGTCGAGGCCGGGCTCGGGCCCGTCCAGGCGGGCGCCGAGCTCGCCGGCGAAGACCTGGTGGCGCAGGCGCTGCGCGGCGCGCACCTCGGCCTCGTCGCGTGCGAGGCGTACGGCGTAGCGGGGGCCGGTGGCCGGCACGGCGCCCCGGGCGGGGGCGGGCACGGGGGCCGGGGCGGGCGCGGCCGGGGCGGGGGCGGGGGCGAGGAGGGGGGAAGGAGAGGGGGACGGGGACAGGGGTGCGATGGTCATGGCGGCTCCTGATCCGGGCACGGAGGACCAGGCCGGCAGGTGCGTGGCCTGGCTCCTTTACTTCTTCCGTGACCGGCTGGATTCGACATGACCGCTCAGCGGCCCCCGGATGTGCGGACGCTGAACTCGGCGGTGGCTGGACCCCCGTCAGCGATCGGAGCTGAGCACCTTGCCGATCGCCTCCGAGGCCGCCCGGGCCGCATGCTTGGGGTCCTCGCCGGTGAGCACGGCCGTCATGTAGGGCTTGATCGGGTTCTTCGCCTCGACCTCGGCCCAGCGGGCGGAGGTGGGGGTGGCCCTGCCCTGGGCGGCGCCGGGGGCCATGTTGGCGGCGCCCTCGTTGCCCTCGACCACGTGGGCGAGGGTGGACTTGTTCGGTACGTAGCTCATCGTGCGGGCGAGTTCGGTCTGCCATCTCTCGCTGACCAGGGCCGTGATCACGTCCACGGCGCCCTTCCGCTGCTTCGTCCTCGCCGGGATGATCAGGTCGGAGCCGCCGGTGAAGACGGCGCCCGCCTTGTCGGAGGTCTTGCCGGGGATCGGGAAGAAGCCGAGCTTGCCCTTCAGGGCGGGGTTGGCCGCCTCGATCTCGGCCGCCTGGCCGGGCGGGGCGATGATCTGCGCGACCTGGCCGCGGGCGAAGACCTGCGACTGCGGGGGCGTCTCCTCGTCGGCGCCCCTGGGTCCGTCACCGAGGGCCTGGAGCTGCTTGTAGAAGTCCATGCCGGCCAGGGCCTTCTCGTCGTCGAGGGTGCCGACCCACTTGCCGCTGGTCTCGACGGCGAGTTCGCCGCCCTCGTCCCAGATGAAGCCGGCGAGGACGTACCAGTTCTGGCCCGCGAGGTAGATGCCCTGCTGGTCGCCCTTGTCGAGTTTCTGGGTGGCCTGGATCCACTCCTGGCGGTTCTTGGGAAGGGTTTTGATCCCGGCGTTCGCGAAGTGGTCCTTGTGGTAGATGACCACGCGATTGGCGGCGTACCAAGGGACGCCGTACTGGGCGCCGTTGATGCTTCCCGGCTCGGCGAGGCCCTTGAGCCAGTCCTTGCTGCCCCACTCGCGCAGACCTTCGAGCGTGAGTTCTTCGAGGCCGCCGGTCTCGATGTACTGGGCCACCTGGGTGTTGCCGACCTCGATGACGTCGGCGGTCTCCTTGCCCGTGCCGTCGAGGACGGCGTTGACCTTGTCGCCGATGCCGGTCCACTCCTGGATCCTGACGTCGAGGTCGGTGCCGGGGTGTTCCTGTTCGAAGGACGCGGTGAACTTGTCGATGAAGTCCTCCGAGGCGCTGCCCTTCATCAGCCACAGCGTCACCTTCTGCCGGCCCGCGGCCGAGTCGGCCAACTGGCTGCAGCCCGTGAGGGCGGTCGCGAGCGCGAGGACGGTGCACATGGCGGGGAAGCGCATCTTCAAGAGGGTCACCTTCTGGGGGCTCGATCTCAGATGGCTCGAAATTGGCATAGACCAATGGGCCGGTCAAGGGTCTTCGGCGCTGGACTCTTCGCGCAAAGTTCGCGGAGCCGGACTTACTGGGGCACCGTAGAACCAGGCAAAAGCCACCCACTGTCGGGAGACTCCATGTCCAACCACACGTACCGGGTGACCGAGATCGTCGGCACCTCCCACGAGGGCATCGATCAGGCCATCCGCAACGGGATCGCCCGCGCGGGCCAGACCGTGCGGAACCTGGACTGGTTCGAGGTGGTGCAGATGCGCGGCCACATCGAGAACGGGGAGATCGCGCACTATCAGGTGGGGCTCAAGGTCGGCTTCCGCCTCGAAGGCGAGGACTGAGGACCGACCCGGCCGCCTTCCCCGGCTCCGCTCAGGTCCGGCCCTCCACCTCCTGGGCGACCTCGAGTTCCGGCGCCTCCGCCGCCCAGTCGGCCACGACGACCCGGAAACCGGCGGCGCGGGCGGCCTGGCAGACCAGTTCGTCGTCGTCCACGAGCATGCGCACCTCCCGGCCCCGGGCGATCCGCTTCAGCACCTCCAGCTTGGTCGTCCGGGCCGGCCGCCGGTCCTGGTTCCCGCGCATCCACACCCGGCCCTCGGGCAGGCCGTGCCGGACGAGCCACTCCTCCGTGTCGGCCCGGCACCGCTCCGGGCGCCCGGTCAGGTACACCACCTCGCAGTCGGCCGCGCTCTGCGCCGCCATGGCCACCCCGCGTCCGAGCGGCGGATCGGCCGGTGCCGCGCCGAAGAAGCCGGACCAGTCGCGGGGACGGCGCTCCAGGAAGTGCTGGCGGTGGCTGGTGTCCGCCAGGGTGTTGTCGATGTCGAAGACGGCCAGCGGTCTGCGGGCGCTCTGGGCGTTCCGGGTGTTCTGGGTGTTCCGGGTGTTCTCGTTCATCCGGCCACCCTAGGGACTCCTCGGCCCGGGCATCGCGGAATTCCGTCGCGGGAATCCTCACGGTCCCCGGACGTTGATTCCGGTGTGATCCGAAGAATCTCGATACTCGACCGGTCCCGCACCCGCCAGGGCCACCCGGCCCCGCAGGCCCTGCGCGACACCGTGGATCTGGCGCGGGTGGCCGAGGAGCTCGGCTACCACCGCTTCTGGGTGTCGGAGCACCACAGCGTGCCCGGGGTCGCGGGCTCGGCGCCGACCGTGCTGGCCGCCGCGGTCGCCGGGGCGACGCACCGGATCCGGGTCGGCACGGGCGGGGTCATGCTGCCCAACCACCAGCCGCTGGTGGTCGCGGAGCAGTTCGGGGTGCTGGAGTCGTTGTTCCCCGGCCGGATCGACATGGGGCTCGGCCGCTCGGTCGGCTTCACCAACGGGATCCGGCGGGCGCTGGGCCGGGACACCGGGGACGCCGACCGCTTCGAGGAGCAGCTGACCGAGCTGCTGGGCTGGCTGGACGGAAGCCAGCGGGCGCACCCCGAGGTGCACGCCCGCCCCGCCGAAGGGCTGCGGATACCGGCCTACGTGCTGGCCACCGGCGAGGGGGCCGGGATCGCCGCCCGGGCCGGGCTGCCGCTGGTGGTGGGCGACCTGCGGGCGCGCGGCCGGGTCGCCGGGATCGTGGAGGCGTACCGCGAGGAGTTCCGGCCCTCCGCCCGGGGCGCGGAGCCGTACGTCGTCGTCTCCGGGACGGTGGCGGTCGCCGCCACCGCCGAGGAGGCCCGGCGCCTCCTGGTCCCGGAGGCGTGGTCCCTCGCGCACTCCCGCACCAGGGGCAGCTTCCCGCCGCTCCGCCCGGCCGAGGAGATCGAGGCCCTGGAGATGAGCCCGAAGGAACGGGAGCTGTACGAGGGCGCCCTCGCCGGGCACGTCCACGGCACCGAGGAGCAGGTCGCGGCCGAGCTGGCCGAGATCGCCGAACTGACCGGCGCGGACGAGCTGCTGGTCACCACCTCCACGTACGACCGGAGGGCGCTGCTGGAGTCGTACGGGCGGCTGGCGCGGATCGCGGACCTCTCCACGTCTCGCGGATCGCGGGGCCTCTAACTGGGACGAACGCCCCAGCCCGCCGATCCCTACGCCGATCCCTACGCGGGCCCGGTACGGGGGGCTGAACATCGCGGAGGTGCTCGCCCGGGCGGCGGTGCGGCGGGCGGCCAGGTGGTCGCGGAGGGCACCCCGGCGGAGGTGGCCCGGACAGCGGGCAGTCGTACGGCGGGCTATCTGGCTCGGGCCCTCGGAGCCCTCTGAGCCCACGGGAAGGGGGACGGCTGGGCTGCCGGCGACGCTTCCGGGAACGAGCTGTACCGGACTCCCTGATGCTCAGGCATCGCCCGGGAGCAAGTGCTGCGGCAGTTCGCGGAAGCTCCACCGGCCCCGGCGGCGGGTGAACGTCCAGACGAGGTCGTAGCGGTCGGGCCAGGTCGCGGGGGTGCCGGGCACCTGGTGGGCGCCGAGGGCCCGGATCAGGCGGGGAATGCCGCTGTGCTCCCAGCAAACCAGTACGGGCATGGGGGCGGCCAATACTGCCTGCACGAGGGCGGCTTCGGCGCCGAGGCCGAACTCGGCGCGGACGGGCGTGCGCAGCGCGGCGCCCAGCGCCGCCACGGTCTGCTTGCACCGCGCGGGGGCCGCGCCCTTGCCGCCGGCCGCGAAGACCGCGGCGGGGCGGGGCAGCGAGGAGCCGCGGGCCGGCGGGAAGAGGCGCGGCAGCTCCTCGGCCCGGCGCCAGCCACGGCCGGCGAGCGAGCCGGGGTCGTCCTCGCCGTCCTCGTCCCAGCCGGAGTCACCGGCGTACGGCTTCTCCCCGTGCCGGATCACCATGATCAGGGCGTCCGTGGGCCCGGCCTCCGGGCCGGGCGCCGCGGGGCGGGGGTCTTCCCCGCCGGAGCAGCCGGCCACGGCCAGCGGGGCGAGGGCGGCGGCCAGTACGGCTCGGCGTCGCGGTCCGGACCCGGCGGGGGCGTGTGGCATGGCGCCACTGTCTCCCATGGCCCGGGCGCCCCCGCGGCGCGGCACGGCGTGCGCTCCGCCGGTCAGCCGATCGGCGCAGGGCCCGGCCCGCGCCCGCGAGCGAAGCGGGGCCGGACCCGAGCCGGGCAGGCCCGAGCCGAGCAGGCCCGAGCCGAGCAGGCCCGAGCCGAGCAGGCCCGAGCCGAGCAGGCGCGAGCCGGGCAGGCGCGAGCCGGGCGGGTGCGAGGGCCCGGCTCGCGGGGTCAGCGGCGCGGAGCCTTGCGGACCGCTCGCAGCCACTCCTTGTTCATCGCGGCGATCGACGGCAGCGGGATGCCCTTCGGGCAGGCCGTGGCGCACTCCCCGGTCAGGGTGCAGCCGCCGAAGCCCTCCTCGTCCATCCGGGCCACCATGTCCAGCACCCGGGTCTCCCGCTCCGGCGACCCCTGCGGCAGCACGTTGAGGTGGTTGACCTTGGCGGAGGTGAAGAGCATCGCCGAGCCGTTGGGGCAGGCCGCCACGCACGCGCCGCAGCCGATGCACTCGGCGTGCTCGAAGGCGAAGTCGGCGTCGGCCTTGGGCACGGCGGTCGCGTGCGCCTCGGGGGCGGCGCCGGTGGGGGCGGTGATGTAGCCGCCGGCCTGGATGATCCGGTCGAAGGCGCCCCGGTCGACGACGAGGTCCTTGACCACCGGGAAGGCGGCGGCCCGCCAGGGTTCGACGTCGATGGTGTCGCCGTCGGCGAAGGACCGCATGTGGAGCTGGCAGGTGGTGGTGCGCTCCGGGCCGTGGGCGTCGCCGTTGATGACGAGGCTGCAGGCACCGCAGATGCCCTCGCGGCAGTCGTGGTCGAAGGCGACGGGGTCCTCGCCGCGCAGGATGAGGTCCTCGTTGAGGGTGTCGAGCATCTCCAGGAAGGACATGTCCTTCGAGATCCCGTCGACCTCGTACGAGGCCATGTGGCCGGGGGCGTCGGCGTCGCGCTGGCGCCAGACGCGCAGGGTGAGCTTCATGCGTAGCTCCGCTGGGTGGGGTGGACGTACTCGAAGACGAGGTCTTCCTTGTGCAGGACGGGAGCGGCGCCGGTGCCGGCGAACTCCCAGGCGGCGGCGTAGGAGAAGGCCTCGTCCTGGCGGGCCGCCTCGCCGTCGGGGGTCTGGGACTCCTCGCGGAAGTGGCCGCCGCAGGATTCGGCGCGGTGGAGCGCGTCGAGGCACATCAGCTCGGCCAGTTCGAGGTAGTCGACGATGCGGTTGGCCTTCTCCAGGGACTGGTTGAACTCCTCGCCCCGACCGGGGACCTTGATGCGGCGCCAGAACTCCTCGCGGATCTCGGGGATGCGGTCGAGCGCCTTGCGCAGCCCCTCCTCGCTGCGGGCCATGCCGCAGTACTCCCACATGAGTTCGCCGATCTCGCGGTGGAAGGAGTCGGGGGTGCGGTCTCCGTCGACGGCGAGCAGCTTCGCGAGCCGCTCGCGGGTCTCGCGTACGACGGCGAGCGCCTCGGGGTGGGTGTCGTCGACCGTGTCGCGGTGCGGGTGGCGGGCCAGGTAGTCGTTGATGGTGGAGGGCAGGACGAAGTAGCCGTCGGCGAGGCCCTGCATCAGCGCGGAGGCGCCGAGGCGGTTCGCGCCGTGGTCGGAGAAGTTGGCCTCGCCGATCGCGAAGAGGCCGGGGACGGTGGTCTGGAGGTCGTAGTCGACCCACAGGCCGCCCATCGTGTAGTGCACGGCGGGGTAGATCCGCATGGGGACCTCGTACGGGTTCTCCGCGGTGATCCGCTCGTACATCTCGAAGAGGTTGCCGTACTTCTCGGCGACCTTGTCCCGGCCCATGCGGCGGATGGCGTCGGCGAAGTCGAGGTAGACGCCCTGGCCGCCGGGGCCGACGCCGCGGCCTTCGTCGCAGACGTTCTTGGCGGCGCGGGAGGCGATGTCGCGGGGCACGAGGTTGCCGAAGGAGGGGTAGATCCGCTCCAGGTAGTAGTCGCGCTCCGCTTCCGGGATCTCGGCGGCGGGTCGGGTGTCGCCCTTGGCCTTGGGGACCCAGATGCGGCCGTCGTTGCGCAGCGACTCGCTCATCAGGGTGAGCTTGGACTGGTGGTCGCCGGTACGCGGGATGCAGGTGGGGTGGATCTGGGTGAAGCAGGGGTTGGCGAAGTACGCGCCGCGCCGGTGCGCCCGCCAGACGGCGGTCGCGTTGGAGTTCATGGCGTTGGTGGAGAGGTAGAAGACGTTGCCGTAGCCGCCGCTCGCCAGCACCACGGCGTCGGCGTAGTACGTGGAGATCTCGCCGGTGATCAGGTCGCGGGCCACGATGCCGCGGGCCACGCCGTCGACGACGACCAGGTCGAGCATCTCGGTGCGGGCGTGCATCTCAACGTTGCCCGCGGCGATCTGCCGGGAGAGCGCCTGGTAGGCGCCGAGGAGGAGCTGCTGGCCCGTCTGGCCGCGGGCGTAGAAGGTGCGGGAGACCTGGACTCCGCCGAAGGAGCGGGTGTCGAGGAGGCCGCCGTACTCGCGGGCGAAGGGGACGCCCTGGGCCACGCACTGGTCGATGATCTCGACGGAGATCTGGGCGAGGCGGTGCACGTTGGACTCGCGGGCGCGGAAGTCGCCGCCCTTGACGGTGTCGTAGAAGAGGCGGTGCACCGAGTCGCCGTCGTTGCGGTAGTTCTTGGCGGCGTTGATGCCGCCCTGGGCCGCGATGGAGTGGGCCCGGCGCGGGGAGTCGGAGAAGCAGAACTGGACGACGTGGTAGCCCTGTTCGGCGAGGGTGGCGCCGGCCGCGCCGCCCGCCAGGCCGGTGCCCACGACGATGACGGTGTGCTTGCGGCGGTTGGCCGGGTTGACGAGCTTGGCCTCGAAGCGGCGTCGGTCCCAGCGGTCGGCGATGGGGCCTGCGGGGGCCTTGGTGTCGGAGACGGGCTCGCCGGTGGTGTAGCCGGCGTAGTCGCGGTGGTGGGGGTGGTCGGGCTGGTGGGTCTGGTGGGGCTGGTCGGGATAGCGGTTGTGTTCGCTCATGGTCAGTTCACCACTCCGGTCATGACGGCTACGGGGACGGACACGAAGCCGGTGAAGAGGACGAGGGCCAGGGCGTTGGCCAGGAACTTCAGCGTCCGCTCGCGCCGGGCGCTGCCCGCGCCGAGGGTCTGCGCCGCGCTCCAGAAGCCGTGCCGGACGTGCAGGCCGAGGGCTGCCATGGCCACGAGGTAGATGGTGTTCCCGTACCAGGTGGAGAAGGTGGCGAGGACGTTCTCGTAGGGGTGGCCGGCCCAGGCGCGCTCGTTGACGGTGAGCGTGGTGAGGTCGAGCACGTGCCAGACGACGAACAGACCGAGGATGATGCCGCCCCAGCGCATGGTGCGGGTGGCGTAGCTCGCGCGACGGCGCTTGTGGGCGTACTTCACGGGGCGGGCCTTGATGTCCCGCCGGCTGAGCTGGTAGGCGGACACCGCGTGGGCGCCGACCGCGGCGAGCAGCACCACGCGGGCGGCCCACAGACCCCAGTGGCTGTGCAGGAAGGGCTCGCCCATGTGGCGCAGCCAGTGGGCGTACCCGTTGAAGTCGCCCGGGCCGAAGAAGATCTTGAGGTTGCCGATCATGTGCACGACGAGGTAAGCGAGCATGATCAGCCCGGAGACCGCCATGACGGTCTTCTTTCCGATGGTGGAGCCCCAGACCGTCGATACGGCGGGTCCGCCTGTCCGGGTACGCGTTGCCAGAGCCATGGGATCGACGGTAGGGACGAGGGACCCGAAAGGTCCAAGACATGATGCCGGTCATCTTGATAGACATGACCTATGCAGTTCCAGCAGCTCCTCTACTTCGTGGCCGTCGCCGAGACCCGGCATTTCACCCGGGCCGCGGAACGGGTGCACGTGGCCCAGCCCTCGCTCTCCCAGCAGATCAAGGCGCTGGAACGGGAGCTGGGGGCGGAGCTGTTCAGCCGGGCCCGGGGCAACATCGCGCTCACCGACGCAGGTGAGACGCTGCTGCCGCTGGCCCGGCGGATCCTGGCGGACGCGGACACGGCGCGGCTGGAGGTCCAGGAGCTGGCGCAGCTGCGGCGCGGGCGGGTCCGGCTGGGCGCCACGCCCAGCGTGTGCACCGGCCTGCTGCCGGACGTGCTGCGGGCCTTCCACGCCGCGCATCCCGGGATCGAGCTGCTGATCGAGGAGAGCGGCTCCCTCGACCTCGTACGGGAGCTCGCGCGCGGGGCCCTGGACCTGGCGCTCATCGCACTGCCACTTCCGCCCTCCGCTCCGGCACTGACCACGGTGGAACTGCTGACGGAGGACCTGGTGGTGGTCTCCTCGGCGGATCTTCCGGCGCCGGGCGGGGGCGGCGAGCTGACCATCCCGGGGCTGCGCGACCAGCCGATGGTGATGTTCCGGCACGGCTACGACCTGCGGGAGCTGACCGTGGCGGCCTGCCGGGCGGAGGGCTTCGAGCCGGTGTTCACCGTGGAGGGCGGCGAGATGGACGCGGTCCTGGGCTTCGTACGGGCGGGGCTCGGCATCGCGGTGGTCCCGGCGATGGTGGTGGACCGCGCCGGTCCCGGCCTGCGGGCGACCCCGCTGGCCGGCTCCCCGCTGCGCCGCACGATCGCCCTGGCCCACCGCACCGACGTCGCTCCCCCGCGCGCGGCCCGCGAGCTGAAGCGCATGCTCGTGGGCTGACCACGCGGACCAGCACGGGCGCCGGGGCGAGTCAGGCCGTGCGTATCGGCAGGACCTGGTCGAGCCCGCCGGCGAGCATCCCGAACGCCGTGCCGGCGTCGGCCACGGCGTCCGCGTACGCCTCGTCGGCACTCTGCCCGGCGTCGATCCGGCGCCAGTTCCCCCTGCCCAGTTCCTGACGGACGGTCACCAGGTGCAGCGCCGCGAGCCGGGCGGTCAACGGCGGAGCGGACTCGGCTTCGAGGACCGTGGCGAGCAGCTCCACCTCGCGGGCGGTGTAGCGGGCCATGCGGGACTCCAGGCTCGCGGTGGAGTAGAGCAGTCGCTGGTAGGCGAGCACATCGGGGTGGTCACAGAGCCCGGTGATCGGGTCTCTCCGGGCGAGAGCCTCCACGAACTGCGCACGCACGGCCTCGACGGGCCCTTGCCCCGCGGGCCGGTCCCGCACGATGCGCGCCACTTCGTCCTGGTGGTCGGCGAACCGGTCCAGCACCAGATCCTCCTTGCTCGGGAAGTACCGGAACAGGGTGGGTTTGGAGACCTCGGCCGCGGCGGCGACGTCCGCCACCGACACGGCATCGAAGCCTCGCTCCAGGAAGAGCTCCAGCGCCGTGGCCGCCAGCAGGCGACGCGTGCGGAGCTTCTTGTTCTCGCGCAATCCCGTCGTGTTGTCCATGCCTCAGACCCTAGCACGATTTCGTGACCGGGTAAGTATTGGCACTGAGTAATTTTCTTTACCGGGTTGCTTTTTGTGTCGGGAGCCGGTTTCCTTGAGACATCACGACGACGAGAGGCTTCCGATGACAGACCTACGGGCAGACGTACTGATCGTGGGCTCCGGCCCCACCGGACTCACCTTGGCGTGCGATCTCGCACTGCGCGGCATCGGCGTCCGCATCCTCGACCAGCGGCCCGGCCCCCACCGCGAGTCCCGGGGCAAGGGCCTCAACCCGAGCAGCCTGGAGGTTCTCGACCGGCTCGGTGTCGCCGAGCGGATCTCCGCCCTCGGCACCCGGGGCCTGCCCTTGCGCAAGTACTTCGACGGCGCCCACATCAGGGACACGCCGACCGGCGACGGGATCCTGATCGGCCAGTGGCAGGTCGAAGGGGTCCTCCGCGAGCGCCTGGCCGGCCACGGCGTCCAGGTCGAATACGGGGCGCGGGTCGTCGCCATCACCCAGGACGCGAGCGGAGTCGGCGTGCGGCTGGCAGACGGCCGTTGGCTCCGCGCCGGGTACCTCGCGGGATGCGACGGCGGGCACAGCTCGGTCCGGAGCCTCCTCGGGATCCCGTTCGAAGGGAGCACGGAGGAGCAGCCCGCCATGGTCCTCGGCGATGTGCGTGCGCCCGGGCTGAGCCGGGACCACTGGCACCAGTGGTTCACCTCGGAGGGCGGCGGCATCCTGCTCTGCCCCATGCCGGGAACGGAGACCTTCCAGCTCCAGGCCTCACCGGAAGTGGACGAGCGGGGCGAGCCGTTGCCGCCGTCCCTGGAGAGCTTCCAGCGGATCTTCGACCGGCACGCCCGGATGCCGGGGATACGGCTGGCGGAACCGAGTTGGCTCTCGTCCTGGCGGATCAACGTCCGCATGGTCGCCCGGATGCGCGAGGGCCGGGCGTTCCTCGCGGGGGACGCCGCGCACGTCCACCCCATAGCCGGTGGGCTCGGAATGAACACCGGGATACAGGACGCGGCCGCCCTCGCCCGCACCCTGACGGCCGCGCTCACCGGGCAGGCCGGAGAGCAGGGGCTCGACGCCTACGAAGCGGAGCGGCTGCCGGTCGCCGCCGCGGTCCTCGCCGATACGACGCGGCGGATGGCCCGGGTCATGGAGGCGGTCCGTGAGCCGGGCCGGGGGACGGAGGCGGGCATGGGCTGACGGGAGCAGCACATACGACGCCCCCGGGCCCGCGTCAGGAGGAGGTGGGCACCGCGTCCGAGAGGGAGAGCGTGTGGATGCGGTCGGGGGCGCCGGGGCGGGCGTAGTACCAGCCCTGGGCGGTGTCGCAGCCGAGTGCGCGCAGCTGGGCGGCCTGGGCGCCGGTCTCCACGCCCTCGACCGTGACGGCGAGTTCGAGGCTGTGGGCCAGGGCGACGATCCCCTCCACGATCTTGACGTCGACCGGATCGGCGGGCTGCTGCTGCATCCCCTGCGTGAAGGAGCGGTCCAGCTTCAGGACGCTGACCGGCAGGCGCCGCAGGTTCGCCAGGTTCGAGTAGCCGGTGCCGAAGTCGTCGAGCGCGATGTCCACGCCCAGGGCGGCGAGCCTGCGCAGCGGTTCCAGGAGTTCGTCGTCGGCGCCTATCAAGGCCGATTCGGTGACCTCCAGGCACAGCGCGCCCGGGGCGAGGCCGGACTTCTCCAGCACCGCCACGGTCTCGGCGACCAGGCCCGGGTGGTGCAGCTGGGTCGGTGAGAGGTTGACGTTGATCCGCAGGGCCGCGCCCCCGTGCTGGCACTGCCAGATGCGGGCCTGGCGGACGGACTCCTCCAGGACCCAGCGGCCGAGCGGCACGATGAGCCCGGTCCGTTCGGCGAGCGGGATGAAGCGGTCCGGGCCGAGCACCCCGTACTGCGGGTGCGACCAGCGCACCAGCGCCTCGGCCCCGTGCACGCTGCCGTCGCGCATGTGGACCAGCGGCTGGTACTCGATGAAGAACTCGCCGCGTTCCAGCGCCGCCGGCAGGGCGTTGGTCAGGCCGTGGCGGGTGATCGCGCGGGCGTCGGCATCGGCGTCGGCGAATTCGAAGCGGTTGCCGCCGGCCGCCTTGGCCCGGTACATCGTGATGTCGGCGCTGCGCAGCACTTCAGCCGGGGTGCGTTCCTTGGCCCGGCCCTCGACGATGCCGATGCTGCCCCGGACCGTCAGTTCGCGGCCCTCCAGCCGGATCGGCGTGGACAGGGCGGTCAGGATGCGGACCGCCATGTCGGTCACCTTCTGCTCGGTGTCGGAGCCGGTGGTCAGGGCCACGAACTCGTCGCCGCCGAGCCGGGCGACCACCTCGCCGGGGCCGGTCGCGCAGCTCTGCAGCCGGTCGGCGACCTCCACCAGCAGCCGGTCCCCCGCCGAGTGCCCGAGGCTGTCGTTGACCGCCTTGAAACCGTCCAGGTCCAGGTAGCACAGGCCGTAGCGGCTGCCGCCGGCCCCGCTGAGGGCCTTCTCGAGCCGTTCGAAGAACAGCGTCCGGTTGGGCAGGCCGGTGAGGGCGTCGTGGGTGGCCTCGTAGCGCAGGCGCAGGTTCAGCAGCCGGCGTTCGGTGGTGTCCTCCATCAGCGCCAGCTGGTACTGCGGCTTGCCCTCGGCGTCGCGCAGCAGCGACACCGTCAGGTTGGTCCAGAGCACGGTCCCGTCGTGGCGGTAGTACGGCTTCTCCACGCGGTAGCTCTCGCGCTCGCCGCGCACCAGCTCGCCGTACATCCGCCAGACGTGCGGGGTGTCGTCGGGGTGGCCCCACTCGCTGACGTTGCGGCTGCGGACGTGCCCCTCCAGGCCGCCGAACATCTGCAGCAGCGTGTCGTTGACCTCCAGGACGTTCCCGTCGAGATCGGCGATGCCGATGCCGACGGCCGCGCCCTCGAAGACCGCCCGGAAGCGCTCCTCGCTCGCGTGCAGGGCCTGCTGGGCATCGGTGCGGGCGGTCAGCGCGGAGCGGGCGATGGCCTCCTGCTCCCGGAGGGTGCGCTCGCGCAGGGCCCGGGCGTATCCCGCCGCGATGCCGTGCTGGAGCCGGGCGCAGCGGGACCGGTACTCCTCGGTGCCCTCCACGCCGGAGCCCTCGGGCCCGTCCGGGCCGCAGTAGAGCACCAGGTACGACTCGACCACGCCCAGGGTGCCGGCCAGGGCCTCGGGGTCGGTGCAGTGCACGGCGACGAGTTCCGCCCCCACCCGCTGGGCCACGGCGGAGTCGAAGGGCCGGGCGCGCAGGGCCTCGGTGAGCGTCCGGGCGAGCGGTACGAGGTGCCGCTCGAACTCGGTCCTCGTCAGCGAGGTCGCCGTGACCGGGAAGATCGCACGCCCCCAGATGGTCGCGAAGCGTGCGATCCGGTCCTCGATGCCGCCGTTCGGGGCCGCCGCGGGCGCCGATGAGGTCGCGGGGGCCGCGGGGGCCGCTGGCTGGGCCGACGCCGACTCGGCCACGGGCGCAGCGGCAGCGCCCGGCGCGGCTGCCGCGCCCGCCGTCTGTGCCGGAAGTCTCACGCCTTGCGTCCCACGCCGCCGAAGCCCGAGAAGGCGTAGGGGTCCTCCGGCGCCTCGCCGTCCTCGGCGCCCTCGGACCGGTCGGGCCGCCAGTCGGGCATGGAGACCAGCCCCGGCTCCAGCAGCTCGAACCCGTCGAAGAAGCCGCTGATCTGCTCCCGGGTGCGCATGACGAGGGGGTTGCGGATGTCCCGGTAGACGCCGACGGCGCCGGACGCGACCTCCTGTGTGAGGGGGATCCCCTCGTACGAGGCGTGCGTGAGGACCAGCAGGCTGCCGGGGGCCAGCGCGTCGCGCAGTTCGGCCACGGCGGCGTACGGATCGTCCGCGTCCTCCAGGAAGTGCAGGACGGCCACGAGCAGTACGGCGACCGGGCGGCCGAGGTCGAGCAGCCGGCCGACCTCGGGTGCGGCCAGGATGTCCTTCGGCTTGCGGAGGTCGGCGGCGACGATGTCGGTGCGGTCGTCGCCGATGAGGACCGCGTGGCTGTGCGCGACGGCCACCGGGTCGTGGTCGACGTAGACCACGCGTGCCTCCGGGGTGGCGGCCTGGGCGATCTCGTGGACATTGCCGAAGGTGGGGATGCCCGAGCCGATGTCGAGGAACTGCGTGATGCCCTCGGCGACGGCGTGCCGGACGGCGCGGCGCATGAATGCCCGGTTGGCCTGCATGATCTTGGGCAGTCCCGGCATGAATTCCATGGCGCGGCGGGCCGCCTGGCGGTCGACCTCGAAATTGTGGGACCCGCCCAGGTAGTAATCGTAGATGCGGGACACGCTCGGCACCGATATGTCGATGCCTGGCGGGGCCCAGGCGGGGCGCTCCATCGGGTCTCCAAGCGTTGTTCCTACGGCGGTCCGTACGAGGTCGGACTCCTGTCCGAGCCGAATGTACTGATCATTGCCCAACAGGGCGAGCAAAAGCGGAAATTGGCGATCCGTTCTTCGTCACACACCAAAGACACCTGCCGCACCCGCAGGGAGAATGACCGTTACCGACACATCCCTTTTGGGAATTGATCGGTAGCGATCGGGCTCCTCACGCGACCTGCTCGCGGCTGGCTCAAACCTTTCCGTTCACCAGTCCACCCGTTCAGGCGAACCAGGGCCGAGCCCCGCGTACGCGGGCGGGCGCGGGCCCATGCTCCCCGGGTGAACAGAGCCTGTGCCAGGCGCCTGCTGGCGGTCCCGGTCCTGCTGTGGGCGGCCCTGTCCGCCACGCCGGCCGTGGCTGATAGCTGCGCCTACGCGACGATCGAGTCCGGCGACGGCGCGACCGTCACCGCTGTGGTCGCGGTGGCCGGCGGCGGCCGCGGAGGCGGGCCGGGTGGTGGACATCACGGGGACGACCGCGGAAGGGGCCGTGGCGGGGGCCGTCACGGCCGCCCCCACTGCCCACCGCCGCCTCCCCCGCCGTGTCCGCCGAAGCCGACACCGAAGCCCACGCCGCCGCCCGTGCCGACCCCCGCTCCGCCGCCACCCCCCAAGCCCGCGCCGACCCCGAAACCCACGCCACCGCCACCTTCCGCGCCGGCGGCGAAACCCGTGCCGAAACCCGTCCCGCCCCCGCCGAAACCGGCGCCCGCACCGCCCCGCGCGGTCGTGGTTCCCCCACCACCGCCCGCACCGAAGCCGGCGCCCACCCCGGTGGTGACGTCGCCCCCGCCGAAAGCGGTGGCCCGCCCGGCCTATCGCGCGGCGTCCCGCAAACCGGCCGAGCACCACGTCTCGCCGGTGACCTTCACCCTGCTGACCGCGGCTCCCGCGGTGCTCGCGATCGCCGCGCTGCGCCCGCGCTAGCCGCACCCCACTTTCGAAAGATCGGGAGTCATCTTGTCGGAATGGCTCGTCCTGTCCCTCGCGATGGCCGCGGCCTGTGCCGTGGTGCTGTCCATCGCCTTCTTCAACCACCGCAGGATCGGCGAGGACGACGATCCGAGCGAGACCCCGGACGTCATCGAATACATGACGATGATGATCGGGGTGATCTACGCGATCGTGCTGGGCCTGGCGATCGCCGGCGTCTGGGAGGCCCGCGGGGCCGCCCAGGAATCCGTACGCCAGGAGGCGCAGGCCCTGCACGAGATCAGCGTCCGCTCCGAGGTCTATCCGGCCGAGGTGCGCAAGAGGATCCGGTCCGATGTCGACGCGTACGTGACGTACGTGGTGGACACGGAGTGGAAGGTGATGGCCGACCGCGGCAACCTCACCGACCGCGGCGGGGAGCTGCTGGAACGTATCCGCCGGGACGTCACCGACTACGAGCCGCAGACCGACCACGAGGGACAGGCCTACCAGCCGCTGGTCGACCAGGCCGCGGTGGTGGACGACGCCCGCAGTGCGCGCGGCCAGAGCGCCGGGGCCACGATGCCGGGGGTGGTGTGGTTCGGGCTGATCGCCGGCGCCCTGGTGACGGTGGGGCTCATCTTCACCCTGCAGATCAGGCGGTCGTTCCGTGAGTTGCTGCTGGCAGGGCTGTTCAGCGCGCTCATCGCCTTCCTGCTGTTCCTGATCTGGGACTTCGACGCGCCCTTCGGCCGGGGCATCTCGGCCACCGCCGAGCCGTTCCTCGCGCAGTTCCCGCACCTGGATCTCGGTGGCTGACGGCCGCCCGGCAAACCGGGGACGGGCCTCCCGTCCCCGGTTCGGCCTACGGCTATGCCCCATTCGCCCGTTCCTGATCGCGGGCCACGGCACCCGCGCCTAGCGTGGCGGACATCGAGGGCACGACCCCCCACGTGCGGAAACCGTTCCGCGGCTGCTCCTCGGAGATCCGGAGAATCAACCATGGGTGCGATACGTACCTCCGCCACAGCCCTGCTGAGCGCCGGCGCCATGGGCGCCGTACTCGCGCTCGGTTCCCTCGGCGAGCCCGCCGCCACCGCGGCCGAGGCCCAGCCCATCACCTCGTTCGGCTTCACCATCTCCCCATCGACCGTCGCCCCCGGCGGCCAGGTGGTGCTCGCGGTCACCGGCTGCAACGCCGCCTACGCCACCGCCTCCTCGGGGGTCTTCGACACCGTGAGCATCGCGCGCGGGCAGAGCGTACGGGTGACCGTGGACCGGGACGCCCGGCGCGGAGCCTTGTATTCCGTCTCCTTCACCTGCAACGGGGAGACCGGCTCGGCCGACCTGACGATCGCCGGCGGCACGACCAGACCGACCACCAGCTCCACCAGGGGCGCCACCGCCACGGCCTTCGCCCCCACGTCCCTCCCCACGTCCGCCCCCACGTCGGCCCGCGGTGTCCAGGGCGGCCTCGGCGGCAGCGTGGCCGGCATGAATGCCGTGGAGCTCGGCGCGGGAGCCTGTCTCCTGCTCGCCGCCGTGGGCGGTACCGCGTACGCCCTGCGCCGCAGGGGCGCCGGCCGTGGCCATTGAACGACCGGTGTCCCCCGCTACCGGCGGGGGGGGGGGGGGGGGGGGGGAAGGGAGGGGGGGGGGGGGGGGGGGGGGGGGGGGGAGGGTGGGT
>NZ_JBVHVF010000011.1:195325-198002 GCF_055564955.1 Streptomyces sp. NPDC028910
CTCCCCCCCCACCCCCCCCCCCCCCCCCCCCCCCCCCTCCCCCCTCTCCCCCCCCCCCCCCCCTTCCCCCCCCTCCGGTAGCGGGGGACACCTGACCGGGGAGGCCGGCCGGTCAGGCCCGGCCGCGGAGCGGGCGGCGACGGCGGATCACGTGGGCGCCCGCGCCGAGGGCCGCGGCGCCGACGAGGCCCGCGCCGATGGCGGTCTCGGCGGTGGACGGGCCGAAGGATCCGCCGATGCCGCCCTGCGCGGGGTTGCCCTCGAGGATCCTGAAGCGGGCGGTGGCGACCAGGCTGCTGTCGTTGCACCTGACCTGAAGCGTGTGGGTGCCGGGAGAGGCGTGGTTGAAGATCCGGACCGTCGCGAAGCCGATCGACCCGGCGGACAGGTTGGCGGGCGGAAAGTTGCCGTGCGAGGTGACGGTACCGCCGTGTCCACAGCCCGACGCGCTCACCTGCATCGTGGATCCCTGGTGCACGGCGAACGGGTTGACGGAAACGTTGCTGGGGCCCCCGTTCCCACCCTGCGGGGGGTTGGCAGAGGCAAACGGGGCACTGAGGCCGATCGCGGCGCAGGCTGCCGCCGTCACGGTAAGAGCGCGCAGAACACGCATGGTGGAACCTCCAGCGGAAAGCGCCCCGGAGCGTCGGCCCCGGATGATCGACGAGAACGCCTCCCACGTCGAACCCTCGGGGCGTCCCGCAAGCTCCGCATGTCCGGCTTTGGGCCGCCCGGTTGAGCGACACGCCGAGCCGCGGGCGGCGCGGCTGACGGATCCGCAGGTCACGACCCGTCAGGCATTTATGTGACGATTACCTGGATGGGCGCACCCCTTCCGGCCCCTTGCGGGCGGCGGCCACCCGTTCGCCCTTCCCCTCTCGCCGTCCTGCCGACTCAGCCTTAGCGTGCGTGAAGTAGGGCGTACGGGGGCGGGACAGGAACGCGGGTCGGGACCCCCGCGTCGGGAAGGGAGAACGATGGGCGAGGACGAGACCGGGCAGTCGCGCAAACGCTCACCGTGGGGCGTGATCGCCCTGGTCATGCTCACCGGCCTCGCCATGGTGCGCAACGGTGTGAACGCCGACGACGGACCGCCCCAGCCCACCGCGGCCTCGGCCGTCGCGGTGACGGCCGATCAGCTGCCGGCGAACCCGCCGACTCCGCCCGCGGACATGGAGGTGCTGGAACACTCGTCGGTGCAGCGCATCCGGATTCCCACGATCAACGTGGACGCGCCGGTGATGACGGTCGGGCTGGACGCGGAGGGCTGGATCGACGCCCCGCCGCCACAGGACCGCAACCTCGCCGGCTGGTACCTCAACGGCATCTCGCCCGGTCAGCGGGGCTCGGCGGTGATCGTGGGCCACGTTGACAACGCGCAGGGCCCGGCGGTCTTCTACGGCCTGGGCTCCGTCAAGCCGGGCAACCAGGTCGAGGTGGCGCGGTACGACGGCCGCACAGCCGTGTTCGAGGTCTACGGCGTGGAGGTGTTCTCCAAGGAGGCCTTTCCCGGAGCCCGGGTGTACGGGGACACCGGGCACCCGGAACTCCGGGTGATCACGTGCGGCGGCGGATACTCGAAGTCCCGCGGCTACGACGGCAACGTGGTCGTCTTCGCCCGCATGGTGGAGGCCCGCTAGACCCGGTCGCGCCCATGCACCCTACGCACCTGGGCACCTACGCGCCCGGGCGCCCCAGTGCGGCCTTGAGTGCCGCGTCGAGTGCCTGCTCCGCCGGGACGGGTACGTCGGGGGCCACTCCGACGCCCTCCCAGTTGGTGCCGGTGACGGTGTTGACGGTCCGGGCGGTGGGCACGGTCACGAGGATGTGTTCGCTGACCGGGTGACGGACCGTCGGATGCGCGCCGCCCCGTGTCGTCTCTCCGACGAGGACGGCCCGGCCGTGCGCCTGAAGGGTGTACGCCACGTCCTCGCCCCCGGAGAAGGTGGTCGCGCTGGTCAGCACGTAGACCGGGCGGTCCGTGTAGCGCGGCGCGGGAAGGTGCGGAAGTGTCCAGTACTGGCGCGTGGCGCCGGTGGACCGCTCGTAGATGTCGTTGAGATGCACCTGGTCGTCGCCGAAGAAGTAGCTGCACCACATCGCGGCCCCCTCCGGCGCCCCGCCGCGGCACGCGCGCAGGTCCAGGATGAGCGCGGAGCTGTGGGCGACCAGCTGCATGGCCGCGCCGATCACGGCGGCGCCCTCGTCGGCGGCGGCGATGCGCCGGACCTCGATGAGCCCGATGTTCCCGTCCAAGTGCTCGACGCGGCGGACCCCTTGGTTCTCCTCTCTGAGCAGCGTGCGGAAGGCGGCCCGCCCCTCGTCCTCGTCCCGCGGATCCAGTGACTGCGGCTCTTCCACCCAGAGCAGCCGCAGATGCTTGTCCGGGCACACCTCCTGGAAGTGGGCGGTCACCGTCTCGCAGAGGGCCGGCCCGTCCAGGCCGTCGTACGCGCCCGCCGTGAGACGGCGCCGGATCGCGGCGTCGATGTCCACGGCCTTCTCGGGGAAGACGTACCCGGCCCCGATCCGGTCCAGCGCCTGCCCGATTATCTGTTCGTTAGTCAGCATGGCGGGCCACACTAGACGAGTAAGTCCGAAGTCTTCGGGCGCATGAAGCGAGGGTCTCGTTGATCCGTTTGTGACGACAGATCTCGAAACCCTCGCGACAGCACTG